>CAZKCJ010000291.1:1360-3923 GCA_964550885.1 uncultured Rubrivivax sp.
GCGCTGTCGAATCTGCTGGGCAACGTGTCGCTGGCGGCGATGCTGGTGTCGGCCACGCTGGACAGCAGCTATGCGGCACTGGCGATCTTCGCCGCGAGCAAGGTGCTGGTCGCGCTGGTCCAGGTGCTGCTGGCCGGGCCGGCCGTGGCGCGCACGCTTGCGCGCTACGCGTCGTCGCTGGGGCCGTCGATGACCTCGATCGGCCGCCTGCTGCTGGTTGCGCTGTGGCTGGTGTTCACGCTGCGCGCGTTCCGCATCTACCGGCCGCTGTCGTCGTTCGCGACCACGGTGCTGACCTACCAGTTCCACGTCGGCGAGCTGTCGTTGAGCCTGGGCAGCCTGGTGTCCTTCGCGCTCGCGACGATGGTCGCGTTCTGGCTCGCGAAGACGATCCGCCAGCTGCTGGCCGAGGACATCCTGCCGCGCCTGGCGCTGCCGCGCGGCGTGGGCAACAGCGTGTCGTCGCTGAGCTACTACGTGGTGCTGTTCCTCGGGCTGCTGGCGGCGCTGGCGGCTGCCGGCTTTCGCGTCGGCCAGCTGACGCTGATCCTCGGCGCGCTCGGCGTCGGCATCGGCTTCGGCCTGCAGGACGTGGTGCGCAACTTCGTCGCCGGCATGATCCTGATGTTCGAGCGGCCGCTGCAGCGCGGCGACACCGTCGAGGTCGCCGGGGTGCTTGGCCAGGTGCGCGAGATCGGGCTGCGCGCGACCATCGTCACCACCTTCGAGGGCGCCGACGTGGTCGTGCCCAACGGCATGCTGCTGGCCGACAAGCTGATCAACTGGACGCTGCACGGCACGCGCCGGCGCTTCGACCTGAACATCAGCACGCACTACGGGGCGGACCCGCAGCGCACGATCGAGTTGCTGGTCGAGATCGCGAAGTCGTGCAGCGGCGTGGCCGAGTCGCCGGCGCCGGCCTGCATCATGACCGGCCTGGCGCCCGGCGAGCTGCAGTTCAACGTGCGCGCGTGGACCAAGGACTTCGGCGACTGGATCGCGGTGCGCACCGAACTGGCGATGAAGATCCGCGACGGTCTGGCCGCGGCCGGCATCGAGGTGCCGCGGCCGCAGCGCGAGGTGGTGCTGCGCCACCTGCCGGCGGATCCCGGCCCGGCCGCTGCCGGCGGCGCCGGCGCCTGAGCGCCGATCACCCGCAACGAGCGACCCTCATCCGAACGACCCGATGAACAAGACCCTGCGCATCCTGAAGCTCACCGGCCTGATCGTGCTGCTGCTGCTGCTGGCGGTGCTGGCGTGGCGCTTCGTCTACGCGTCGCTGCCGCCGCGGCTCGAGCTGTGGCACACCTTCGTGCCGCACGAGCTGTCGGCCGAGCAGATCGACCGCAGCGACTGGCCGGCCTACCTCGCCGCCGAGCAGCAGGCCTTCGACGAGGTGCGGCGCGAGGTCACCGACAAGCTCGACGCCGACGCGCAGCTCGAGTCCAACCGCTACTACCGCGGCAGCCCGGTCTACCCCGGCAACTTCAAGACCGACTGGAACCGCTCCTACCAGATGCTGCCCGCGGGCCCGCCGCGCGGCGTGGTGGTGCTGCTGCACGGCCTGACCGATTCGCCGTACAGCCTGCGCCACGTCGCGCGGCGCTACCTGCAGGACGGCTACGCCGCGGTCGCGATCCGCCTGCCCGGCCACGGCACGGTGCCGGCCGGCCTGAGCACGGTGCAGTGGGAGCAGTGGATGGCGGCCACGCGGCTGGCGGTGCGCGAGGCGCGGCGCCTGGCGCCGGCGCCGGCACCGCTGCACCTGGTCGGCTTCTCCAACGGCGGCGCGCTGGCGATGAAGTACGCGCTCGACGCGCTCGACGACCCGAAGCTGGCCGCGCCCGAGCGGATCGTGCTGTTCGCGCCGATGATCGGCATCACCAGCATGGCGCGCTTCGCCGGCGTGTTCGGCTGGCCGGCCTTCATCCCCGCGTTCGACAAGGCGGCGTGGCTGGGGATCGTGCCCGAGTTCAACCCCTTCAAGTTCAACAGCTTCCCGGTCAACGGCGCGCGCCAGTCGTCGCTGGTGGCGCGCCGGCTGCAGGCGCAGATCGACCGCCACGCGCGCGCGGACCAGCTGAAGGGCTTGCCGCCGGTGCTGACCTTCCAGTCGGTGGTGGACTTCACCGTCAGCACGCGCGCGATCCTGAGCGCGCTGTACGCGAACCTGCCGGCCAACGGCAGCGAGCTGGTGCTGTTCGACCTGAACCGCCACGTGCGCTTCGGGCCGCTGCTGCGCCGAAGCACCGACACCATCGTCGCGCGGCTGCTGCCCGAGCCGCCGCGCACCTTCCGCAGCATCGTGGTCACCAACGTCAACCGCGGCAGCGACCGGGTGCTGGCGCGCACCGTCGAGGCCGGCAGCACCACCGAGACCGTGCGCGAGCTGGATCTGGCTTTCCCGCCCGACGTGTTCTCGCTGTCGCACCTGGCGATCCCGTTCCCGCTGAGCGACCCGCTCTACGGCCTGCGGCCCGATACCAGCGAGGACTACGGCGCCAACCTGGGCGCGATCGCCACGCGCGGCGAGCGCGGCATCCTGATCGTCAGCATCGACTCG
>CAZKCJ010000292.1:0-3918 GCA_964550885.1 uncultured Rubrivivax sp.
GGGTTGCCTGCTGCGGCGTCGCCGGTGCCGCCGGCCGCGCCGGCAGGCTGCGCTGCATGCCGCTCGAGCCGCCGCCGCCCAGGCGCTTGGCTTCGGCGAAGGTGGGGGCCAGGCCGATCGACGTGACGATCGCCAGGGCGAGGGCAGGGATCCAGCTTCTCATAAGGCTCCTGTAGGGAGGGTTCGGTGGACGGGGCCGCCGCATTCGATGCGCGGTCCGCGGCTTGGTTCAACCGGGACCGCGCGATTGTGCCCAAGGCCGGGTGGCGGCACACGGTGCGCCGCCACTGCCGGCCGCCGGCGCGCCGCCGTGCGCGTGCCGCGCAGCGTGGACGGTGCCGAACGCGCGCGCTGGCGATCGCGATCGCCGCTCAGTGCCGCGACTTGCCCCAGCGCAGCAGCCGGTCGAGCAGGTCGGTCTCGGCGCGCGCCGCCGGGTGCGTGCGCATCACCATCAGGCCGCCGACCAGGTACAGCGCGTTCAGCAGCCGGGCGGCGCGCTCGGTGCTCATGCCCGGCCAGCGCGCGATCTCGCGCAGCGGCGCCGATTCGCTGCGCAGCCGCTCGGCGGCGGCGCTGATCGCGCCGGGGGCTGACGGCCGGTTCTCCTTGGACAGCAACACGCGGTACGCGGCTGGGCCGCCGATCTCGCCTAGCAACGACGCGCGCGGGCCGAGCAGCGCCAGGTTCCACAGCAGCGGCTTCAGCGGCCGGTAGTGCTCGGTGCGGCCGATGCGCTCGTGCATCCAGTGGCCGGGCGGGCGCAGCCCGGGCGGATCGCAGGCAAGCACCACGCAGCGCGCCAGCGCCTCGGGCTTGGCCAGCGCCAGGTCGCGCGGCGAGTGGTACAGCCCGT
Source organism: uncultured Rubrivivax sp. (assembly GCA_964550885.1). Lineage (GTDB taxonomy): Bacteria > Pseudomonadota > Gammaproteobacteria > Burkholderiales > Burkholderiaceae_C > Rubrivivax. The sequence goes on from CAZKCJ010000292.1 coordinate 857, forward strand.
CCTGCGGAAACACGGTGACCGGCCAGACCAGGTCCTCGTAGCGCAGGCACACGAGCGCGGGCTGGCGATGGCGCAGGCATGCGGCCAGCACCTCGAGCACGTCGTCGGCTTCGCGCTGCGCCGCCAGCTGGCGCAGGTCGGCGACCAGCGTGGTCGACAGCATCGTGTTCTCGCCGAGCTGCGCGAACACGGTCGAGCTGCGCTCCTCGCGCATGCGTTCGTAGGCGCTGAAGCGCCACAGGGTCGAGTCGTCGAAGTCGCGCATGGAGCACCGCCGATCGCGTGGCCGGCATTGTGCCGGACGGCTGCAGTCTGGCCGCGGGCGTGCCCGCACGCAACCCCCAACCCCGGCTTGCAGGCGCAGGTGAAACCCTTGTTACCATGCCGGCACGACGCGCGACGCCGCCGCGCGGATCGCGCGTGCGCGGCCGGTGCCGGAAGCGGACGCGGCGGGCTGGTGCGGCGGTGCGCGCGGCCAGGCGATGCGCGGCGCCGCCGCCGTGGTGCCGGCCCGGCGCTGCGGCGGCGTTGCAGCGGTGCCACCACGCCACCACGCCTCAATGCAGTCTCAGGAGTGACGATCGATGTCTGCCCCCGTTGCCGGCCTGAACTTCGACCTCGGCGAGACCATCGACATGCTGCGCGACAGCGTGCAGGCCTTCGCCGCCGAGCAGATCGCGCCGCGCGCGGCGGCGATCGACCGCGACAACCAGTTTCCGCCCGACCTGTGGCGCAAGCTCGGCGAGCTCGGCCTGCACGGGATGACGGTGGCCGAGGACTACGGCGGCACCGCGCTGGGCTACCTCGCGCACATCGTCGCGATGGAGGAGGTGTCGCGCGCGTCAGCGGCGGTGGGCCTGAGCTACGGCGCGCACTCGAACCTGTGCGTGAACCAGATCCACCGCAACGGCAGCGCCGCGCAGAAGGCGAAGTACCTGCCCGGGCTGGTCAGCGGCGAGCAGGTAGGCGCGCTCGCGATGAGCGAGACCAACGCCGGCTCCGACGTGGTCAGCATGAAGCTGCGCGCCGACCGCAAGGGCGACCGCTGGGTGCTCAACGGCGCGAAGATGTGGATCACCAACGGCGGCGACGCCGACACCCTGGTGGTCTACGCGAAGAGCGACGCCGCCGCCGGCGCGGGCGGGATCACCGCGTTCATCGTCGAGAAGGGCTTCAAGGGCTTCAGCCACGGGCCCAAGCTCGACAAGCTCGGCATGCGCGGCAGCAACACCTACCCGCTGTTCTTCGACGACTGCGAGGTGCCGGCCGAGAACGTGCTCGGCCAGGAGGGCGGCGGCGTCAAGGTGCTGATGAGCGGGCTCGACTACGAGCGCGCGGTGCTGTCCGGCGGGCCGCTGGGGATCATGGGCGCGTGCCTGGACGTGGTGCTGCCCTACGTGCACGAGCGCCGGCAGTTCGGCCGCAGCATCGGCGAGTTCCAGCTGATGCAGGGCAAGATCGCCGACCTGTACAGCACCTGGTCGGCGAGTCGCGCGTACGTGTATGCGGTCGGCCGCGCCTGCGACCGCGGCGACCACGCGCGCACGCTGCGCAAGGACGCCGCCGGCGCGATCCTGTACTCGGCCGAGAAGGCGACCTGGATGGCCGGCGAGGCGATCCAGGCGCTGGGCGGCAACGGCTACATCAACGACTTCCCCGTCGGCCGGCTGTGGCGCGACGCCAAGCTGTACGAGATCGGCGCGGGCACCTCCGAGATCCGCCGGATGCTGATCGGGCGCGAGCTCTACACCGAGACCATGTGAGCGCCGGCTGGCGGCGCCGGCGCGGCGTGCGGCGTGGGCGGCGCCGCAAGCCGGCCCGCGGCGCCCGCGCGCCGCGTCAGCGCTGGCGCTGCACCGCGTCACCCAGCGTGATCACCGCCATCGCGTAGTAGCTGGAGCGGTTGTAGCGGGTGAGCACGTAGAAGTTGCGGGTGCCGGCGACGTAACTGGGCGCGGCGCTGCCGTTCTGCAGCTCGACCAGCGCGAGCGGCCCCGGGTGCGCGCGGCCGGCGTCGTCGAGCTCGGCGCCATGCTCGGCCAGCTGGTCCGCGCTGAAGCTGGGCAGGATGTCGGGCACCAGCAGCAGCGCGCGCTCGCTGGCGTCGCTGGGGGCGGCCACCGCGAAGGTGATCGGCAGGCCGCGCTCCCAGCCGTGCTGCGCGAGGAAGTTGGCGACGCTGCCGATCGCGTCGGCGGCGCTGTCGGCGAGGTCGACGCGGCCGTCGCCGTCGAAGTCGACCGCCCAGCGCAGGATGCTGCTGGGCATGAACTGCGGCAGCCCGATCGCGCCGGCGTAGGAGCCGCGCAGCGCGCTCGGCTCCAGGCCGTCGCGGTGGCACAGCAGCAGGAACGCGGCCAGCTCGTCGCGGAAGAACGCGCTGCGGTCGCGCCGCGCGTCGGGGAAGTCGAAGGCCAGCGTGGCCAGCACGTCCAGCACCCGCAGGTTGCCGGTGTTGCGGCCGTAGAAGGTCTCGACGCCGATGATGCCGACGATGATCGACGCCGGCACGCCGTACTCGGCCTGCGCGCGCTCGATCCAGGCCGCCTGCTCGGCCCAGAAGGCCACGCCGGCGGCGATGCGCCGCGGCTCGACGAAGCGCTCGCGGTACGCGGCCCAGTTCTTCGCGGTGCCCGCCGGCGGCGGCAGGATCAGCCGCTGCGCGGCCGGCTGCAACTGCGCCTGCGCGAGCTGCGCGCGGATCCACGCCAGCGGCAGGTCGTGCGCGAGCGCCAGCTCGGCGGCGAAGCGGTCGACCTCGGCGCGCGCCGCGTACGGCGCCGGTGCCGCCGCGGCAGGGGTCTTCGCGGCGGCGCGGCGCGGGCCGGCGTCGGCGCCGGCGCCGGCCAGCGCGAGCAGCAGCAGCGGGACGAGTGCGCGCATCGGGGCAGGCTACTGGCGCTGGACCGCCGTCGCTGCGGCGTCGATCCGCCGCCACCAGTCGCGCTCGCGCGGCCGCGGGCCGCGGCCGCCGTAGCGCGCCGCGTCCAGCGCCTCGAGCGTGCGCGCCAGCGGCTCGCCGGCCGCGCCCAGCGCCGCGCGCACCCGCAGCGCGCGGGTGC
>CAZKCJ010000293.1:0-3903 GCA_964550885.1 uncultured Rubrivivax sp.
CAATCGGGCGTGTAGCGCTCTCACCCAAGAGGTGAGGGTCGTCGTGGGCTTGAAAGTCACTGTTCATGCGGTCTTGCCAGCGGCACAAAGCGGTCAACTGCCGGAAGTAGGCTCAGTCCACCGGCGCGCCGGCCTCGTACCAGCGCTTGATCAGCGCGCGCTCGTCGGCGGTGATCCCGGTCGCGTTGTTCAGCGGCATCAGCTCCAGCACCACCGCCTGCTGGTACACCTGCTGCGCGTGCTCGTGCAGCAGCTGCGGCGTGTCCAGCGCGACGTTCTTCTGCTGCAGCTGCGCGTTGTGGCAGGGCACGCAGCGCGCGTCGATCACCGCGCGTACCTGCGCGTAGCCGGCCGGCAGCGCCGCCGCCGCCTGCGCCGCCGCCTGCTGCGCGGCGCTCGGCGGCTTCGGTGCGAGCCACAGCAGCAGCCCGGCCAGCACCAGCGTGCCCACGATCGCGTGCTCCCACGGCGTGCGCCGGTGCTCGACCTGCGCGCGGTGCCGCGCGACGAAGCTGTGGCGGATCAGCGCGCCGGCCAGCATCAGCAGCACCAGCACCAGCCAGTTGTGTGCGCCGCGGTACAGCCAGCCGTAGTGGTTGGACAGCATCGTCACGATCACCGGCAGCGTGAAGTAGGTGTTGTGCACGCTGCGCTGCTTGCCGCGCCGGCCGTGCACCGGGTCGGGCTCGCGGCCGGCGCGCAGCGCCGCCACCACCTTGCGCTGGCCGGGGATGATCCAGAAGAACACGTTCGCGCTCATCGCGGTCGCCAGCATCGCGCCCACCAGCAGGAACGCGGCGCGGCCGGCGAACAGCCGGCAGGCGAGCCACGACGCGGCAACGACGAAGACCACGACCACCGCGCCGACGATCCGGTCGCCGCCGGCGCGCTGGCCGAGCGTGCGGCAGATCAGGTCGTAGATCAGCCAGAAGGCGACCAGGAAGGCCAGCGCCGCGGCGATCGCCGCCGGCGCCGACCAGGCGTGCACGCTGCGGTCGATCAGGAAGCTGCCGGCGTTGAACAGGTACAGCACCGTGAACAGGCCGAAGCCGGTCAGCCAGGTGCTGTAGCTCTCCCAGTAGCTCCAGTGCAGGTTCTCGGGCAGCGGCCGCCAGCGCGGCGCGACCAGGTACTTGTTCGCGTGATAGAAGCCGCCGCCGTGCACCGCCCACATCTCGCCGTCGACGCCCTTGGCGCGCAGCTCGCGCTCCTGGGGCGGCGTCAGGCTGCTGTCCAGCAGCACGAAGTAGAACGACGAGCCGATCCACGCGATCGCGGTGATCACGTGCGCCCAGCGCAGCAGCAGATTGACCCAGTCGAGCAGGTAGGCGTCCATCCGGTCCCCGTCGCGCGATCGCGCTCGGCCGCGGTGCGCGGCAGCGTGTATGCGCGAGTGTATGCACGGCGGCGCTGGCGGCTGCACGCAGCCCGAGGCCGTGCGCGGCCGTGCGTGGCAGCGGTTCGCGCAGCCGCGAGCCGGCGGCAGCGGCGCGGCTCAGCGCGCGCCGCCGCGCCCGCGCCCGCCGCGGCGCGGCGCGACGGGCGCGATTACCACCTGCTCGATCAGCGCGCGCAGCCGCGGCTCGGCGATGGACATCTGCAGCCGCTGGATGCAGGCGGCCAGCCGGCCGTCGCGTTCGAGCAGCCGCGCGCGCGCACGCTCGAAGTCGGCGAGCACGCTGCTGCCGTAAGCGCGCACCGCCTTCGCGACCCCGGCCGGATCCGGCGGTGCGGCGCCGGCGAGCATCGTCAGGTCGATCAGGTCGCGGCTGCAGGTCTAGTCGTCGGCCCAGCGGTCGGAGTTGGCCATCAGCTTGGTCGCCAGCTGGTCGGCCGGCGTCAGGGTCCAGACGCCGTCGATCCGCTGCTCGGGCAACGGGTCGTCCAGCGTCACCCGGCCTTCGAAGATCAGCTCCAGCTTGATCGGTGCCCTGTCGACGTCGATCGCGCAGCGGATGCCGTACTGGTCGATCCGCACTTCACGCCGCAGCGGCAGCGGCCGCGTCAGCAGCGCCGCGATGCCGCCGGCAACGACCCGCGCGCGCAGCTCGCGGTAGCCGTCGATCGACGACACGATGAAGTCGATGCCGGCCGACTCACGGTACTCGCCGTGCGCGAGCACGATGGCCGTGCCGCCGCCGAACAGGCACTGGTGCTTCAGCAGCATCGCCGCATCGAGGCTCATCAGCACCCGCTGGATGCGGCGGTGCTGCGGCCGGCTATACAAGCAGCACCCCCTTGCCGAGCTCGGCCTTCAGCCGCGCGAGCAGCGCGCGCTCGCTTGCGTCCAGCGCGCCGGGGTCGACGTGGCGCCAGTTGCGCTCGTACAGCGCGAAGGCCTCGGCCGGCGTCAGCACGGCCGCCGGGTCGATGCCCCAGGCGAGGCTGCGCAGCACCGGATACGCGCCGATGCGGATCTGCCGCGGCGGCGGCCGCGCCGCGCGGCGACGCTGCAGCGGCTCGTCCTGCAGCCGGCGGCCCGCGAAGTCGTCGCGCGCGACCAGCGTCAGGTCCTGCGCCAGGCCCAGCGCCGCCAGCACCCGCAGGTAGGTGCCCATCATCACCGCGGGCTCGCCGGCCTCCACCCGGCGCAGCGTGACGCGCGAGATGCCGCACTGCGCGGCCAGCGCCTGCGCGGTCAGGCGACGACGGCGCCGCGCCAGGCGCAGCCGCTCGCCGAGCGCCGCGAGCAGCGCTTGCTCGGGGTCGGGCAGCGGCGGCAACTTGGTCGGCATATGGAAATCATTCCATCCATTAGGCTGTCTTCCTGAGCATCTAAGCTGCCATCGATCCGGATCGACTCGCCGCCCCCTCGGCTGCGTTGGCAACCGAGAAAACGCAGCGGCGGCGGCCCGCGAGGACGCAGGTCGGATCGGCCGCGACCACGGGGCGGCCGCGAGAGGCGGCCAACAGCGGCCAGCAGCGACCAGCAGCGACCAGCAGCGACCAGCAGCGGCCAGCAGCGGCCACTGGCGACCAGCGACGGCGCCGCGGCGCGGCGCGGCGGCAGGGTCGGCCGCGGCGAACCGGTTGCGCTGCACGAGTCGTCAACGGCCGCACGCCCCGGCGCGCCGGCAGCATCACCCTGCGATTCGCGCGGCCGAGGCGCCGCCAGCCGCAGCGCTGCAGCAGCAGCGCGGCCACCGCGACCGCGATCCGCTCGGGCGGCTTGCCGGCGATGCCGGGCACGCCGATCGGCGTGGTCGCCTGCGCGGGCGCGGCCGCGCTGAAGCCGCCCGGCTCCAGCCGGTGGCGAAACGCCGCCCGCTTGGTGCGGCTGCCGATGCGGCCCTCAGCTGCCGCGGTAGGTCGCGTAGCTCCAGGGCGTGGCCAGCAGCGGCACGTGGTAGTGCGCGCTGGCGTCGGCGATGCCGAAGTCCAGCGGCACCTCGTCCAGGAACGGCGGCTCGGGCAGCGCGACGCCGCGCGCGCGGAAGTACGCGGCAACCTCGAACACCAGCCGATAGCGGCCCGGCTGCAGCGCGTCGCCGGCCAGCAGCGGCGCGTCGGCGCGACCGTCGGCGTTCAGCCGCAGCCGTGCGAGCGGCAGCGCCTGCGCGCCGTCGAGCCGGTACAGCGCGACCGCCATGCCGGCGGCCGGGCCGCCGTGCATCGTGTCCAGCACGTGGGTGGTGAGCTTTCCCATGGGCACCTCGCAGGGCGCGGCCGGCGCGCGGCTGGCGCGGCGCGTGCGCATCGGCAAAGTGTATACACTCGCGCATACAGCGCAAGCCGGCCATGACGCGCCCACCCGCCTCACCGCATCGTGCCCGCCCAGCCGCGGGCGCGGCGGCCAAGCGGCCGCGGGCCGCGCGCAGCGCGAAGCCGCCCACCGGCGCAGCGACGCCGCGGCCGCCGGCGGCGGCGCCCAAGCAATCGGCGCGGCGCTCGCCAAAGCAGCGC
>CAZKCJ010000294.1:0-3851 GCA_964550885.1 uncultured Rubrivivax sp.
CGATCCTGCTGCTCGACGAGCCGATGGCCGGCATGAGCACCGAGGAGTCGCGGCGGATGGCGGGCCTGCTCGCCGAGCTGAAGCCGCACTACGCGATCCTGCTGGTCGAGCACGACATGGACATCGTATTCGCACTCGCCGACCGGATCACGGTGCTGGCCTACGGGCGCGTGATCTTCAGCGGCACGCCGCCGGAAGTTCGCGCCAGCGCCGAAGTGCGCGGCGCCTACCTCGGAGACGGCTGATGCTCGAGCTGGACGCGGTCGACGCCGGCTACGACTCGAGCCAGGTGCTGTTCGGCATGACGCTGTCGGTGGCGGCGCACGAGGTGGTGTCGCTGATCGGCCGCAACGGCATGGGCAAGAGCACCACGGTGCGCACGATCATGGGCCTGCTGCCGGCGCGGCGCGGCCGCATCCGACTCGGCGAACGCGACCTGGCCGGGCTCGCACCGAACCGGATCGCGCGGCTGGGCATCGGCCTGGTGCCCGAGGGGCGCCGCGTGTTCGGCTCGCTCAGCGTCGAGGAGAACCTGGTCGCGACCGCGCGCCCACCGGCGAGCCCGGGCGCCGGCTGGTCGATCGAGCGGGTGCACGCCCTCTTCCCGCGGCTGCGCGAGCGGCGCACGCAGTCGGCGCGCACGCTGTCGGGCGGCGAGCAGCAGATGCTGGCGATCGCGCGCGCGCTGATGACCAACCCGCGCCTGCTGATCCTGGACGAAGCGACCGAGGGCCTCGCGCCGCTGATCCGCGGCGAGATCTGGGCCTGCCTGCAGCAGCTCAAGGGCGAGGGCCAGACGATCCTGGTGATCGACAAGAACCTGCAGGAGATGGCGCCGCTGGTCGACCGCCACCACGTGATCGAGAAGGGCAAGGTGGTCTGGCAGGGCTCGCCCGCGCAGCTCGACGCGCAGGCCGAGATCGCGCACCGCTTCCTCGGCGTCTGACTCGGGGCGTGGCCCGGTCGCAGCACGCGCGGGCCGCGGGTGCGGCAGTCAGTGCAGCGGTTGCCGCGGCAGCATTCGCGGCCGCAGGCCGCCCGCGCCAGCCCCTGCCCCGGCTCGCGGCTGCGACAGAATCGCCGCCGGATGACGAACCCCGGTGTTGCCTACGGGGCCCTGGCCTTCGTGCTGTGGGGCCTGTTCCCGCTGTACTTCATGCGGATCGCGTCGGTGCCGCCGCTGGAGGTGGTGCTGCACCGGTCGGTGTGGTCGCTGCTGTTGCTGCTGGGCATCCTGGCGGCGCAGCGGCGCTGGCAGTGGCTGGCGCCGCTGCTCGCGCGGCCGCGGCGGCTGCTGCCGTTCGTGGCGAGCGCGCTGCTGCTGTCGGCCAACTGGCTGCTGTACGTGTGGGCGGTGACGAGCGGCCACGTCGTCGCCGCGAGCCTGGGCTACTTCATCAACCCGCTGGTCAACGTGCTACTGGGCGTGCTGGTGCTGCACGAGCGGTTGCGGCGGGCGCAGTGGGCCGCGGTCGGCCTGGCCGGCGTCGGCGTGCTGTGGCTGACGCTGCAGGCCGGCCAGTTGCCGTGGATCGCGCTGCTGCTGGCGCTGTCCTTCGGCCTGTACGGCCTGCTGCGCAAGACCGCGCCGCTGGGCGCGCTCGAAGGCCTGACGCTGGAGACGCTGGTGCTCGCGCCATTGGCGGTGCCGGCACTGACGGCGTGGACGCTTGCCGGCAGCGGCGCGCTGGCGCGCGGCGACCCGTGGCTCGACGCCTGGCTGCTGCTCGCCGGCCCGGTGACCGCGGTGCCGCTGCTGCTGTTTGCCGCCGGCGCCAGGCGGCTGCCGCTGGCCACGCTGGGCCTGCTGCAGTACCTGACGCCCAGCATCCAGCTGGCGCTGGGCGTGTGGGTCTTCGGCGAGCCCTTCACCAGCGCGCAGCTGGTCGGCTTCGGCTGCATCTGGGCGGCACTGGCGCTGTACTCGTTCGACGGCTGGCGTGAAGCGCGCGCGCCGCAGCCGCTGCCTCCCTAAGCGCCGCGGTCGCCGCTGCGGGCGGGATCGGGCGGCCCTGCGGCGCAGTTGATAGGATCGTCAGCACCATGCTGCAGCGCAAACGCCCGGGGCGCCAGTCCGATTCGAGCACGCGGTGCCGGGCGCGCGTGCGGCGCCGTCGGCTGCGCGCCGGCGCGTGGTGGCTGGCCAGCCTGCTCGCGCTGCCGCTGGCGGCGCCGGGGCCCGCGCACGCGCACGAGTCCGACCAGTACAGCCTGCCCGCCGGGCGCGACTTCGCCGAGCTGGGGCTGCACTTCAGCCGGATCGTGCACGCGGCGCTGGTTGAAGCGGTGGCCGACGCCAACCGGCAAGGGATCCCCGCCGACGACCCGCTGCAGGCCGCCGACCGGATCGGCGGCCTGGTGTGGCAGCAGCTGTTCCTGGCGATGCCCACCAACGAGGTGCTCGACGCCGACCTGAGCAGCGCCGCGCTGCACGCGCGCTACCCGGGCCTGGTCACGGTGTACTACGCCGACCGCTGGATCTACGACGACCCGCTGCTGGTGCTCGACCCGACCAAGCTGGTGCGGCTGCTGTTTCGCGCCGGCACGGTCGCGATCGGCGGCATCCCGGTCGGCACCGACAAGCTGATCCACTTCGTCAACCTCGGCCGGATCTACCACGGCAAGTACCTGAGCGGACGCCGGCACGGGCTGTCGCCGCAGCAGGCGACCGCGCGCGCGATCGCGTCGACCTCGCGCAACCCGCTGACCTCCGAGGACGGCGTGCTCGGGCTTGCCTCCACCGGCATCCGCTCGAACGCCGACCTGGCCGCCGACTACGCCGGGCTGCTCTTCTACCGCAACCTGACCGAGCCGGTGCGCATCGGCGCGCGCGAGCTGCCGCCGATGCTGGTGCACGACGACGGCCACTGGCGGCTGCAGGTGCAGGCCGACGCAGACTTCTTCACCGCCTTCGTCACGCCGCACTGGAACGAGGTGCTGAACCCCAACACTTACCTCGGCTACGTCGGCGAGCGCGTGCGCGCGCGCATCCGCGAGCGCTGCGCGCAGGTGCTGGCCGCCTACCCCGACGCGCGCGGCCGGCCGATGGGCCGCGAGCAGTTCGCGCGGATCGAGCAGCAGCTGGCCACCTTCTACGGCGAGCCTTACGACCACCGCAGCGATCCGCAGCAGCCGGTCGACGTGGCCACCCTGTGCTTCCCGCAGACCGGCGGCGACGCGGCACCGCTGCCGGCCCCGCCGCCGGTGCCGGACGGCATCGACGCGCAGGGCCGCACGCCGCTGTGGTGGGCCGCGCGCCTCGGCCAGCTCGACCAGGCCGAGGCGATCACGGAGCTGCGCGCGCAGCTGAACGCCGCCGACGTCGACGGCGAGACGCCGCTGCACGCCGCGGTGCGCGCGAACGATCCCGCGCTGCTGCGCTGGCTGCTGGCGCGCGGCGCCGACCCGAACCGCGGCGCACGCTACGGCGTGACGCCGCTGCTGCTGGCCGCCGATGCCGGCCGGCTCGAAGCCGCCGCGGCGCTGCTGCAGGCTGGCGCCGATTCCGACCGGCCCGGCCCCTTCGGCCACACCGCGCTGCAGGCGAGCGTGCGGCAGGGCGACGGCCGGCTGACCGAGCTGCTGCTCGCGCACGCGGCCGACCCGATGCGCGCCGACGACCAGGGCAACACCGCGCTGCACCTGGCGGCGCTGATCGGCGCCGAGCTGCCGGCGCAGCGGCTGCTCGCGCACCGCGCCAGCCCCGACGCGCGCAACGCGCTCGGCGCGAGCCCGATCGACCTGGCGAAGCAGCAGGGCTACGCAGCGCTGGCGCAGCGGCTGGACGACGCGCGCACGCAGGTTGCGTCGCGCCCGCCCGGCCCCCGCGCAGCCGCGGGCGATGCCGGCGC
>CAZKCJ010000295.1:0-1290 GCA_964550885.1 uncultured Rubrivivax sp.
ATGTGCGAGTTGATGTGTTCCTCCATCACTTCGCGCATCAAGCCCGTCAGCGCACCGCGCGCGGCGACGATCTGGTGCAAAACATCGGCACATCCCTTTTCGGCTTCCAGAGCACGCTCGATCCCCTCAAGTTGTCCACGGATGCGACGCACACGAGCGAGGAGTTTCGGTTTTTCCTTAACGGTATGACCCATAGGTAGATGTTTATTTTTAGGTTAGGGGGGTAAGGTATATTAACCTGAACTCTGGGACAAGGACGGGCATCCAGCGCCCCGAGGTCAAGACATCGGGGGAAATTGAGTGGAGCGGATCGGTTCGGCTGGACCAGAACAACGCGAATAGGAGGCCGCTATGGAGTTCAGGTTGCTGCGCTACTTCATCGTCGTAGCGGAAGAATTGCACTTGGCCCGCGCGGCCGAGCGTTTGGGCATTGAGCAGTCACCAGTGTCGCGCGCGATGCGCGACCTCGAACGCTTGCTCGGCGTGCAGTTGTTCGACCGCAGCACGCGTCAGACGCGGTTGACTTGGGCTGGCAAGGTGCTGCTTGGCGAAGCCCGGTGCGTACTGGCCGCGGTCGATCATGCGGTGCAGGCGACCAAGGGCGCGGCCCAGGGCTATCAGGGCGTTTTGCGCATCGGTATCTGCGACAGCCTGGCCCAGCCGCGCATTGCTTCGCTGCTGGCGCGCAGCCGGGAGGAGGAGCCTGAGCTGAACATCCGGGTCTTTGAGCTGCCATTCACGCAGCAACTCAAGGGCCTGCACAATAATCTGTTGGACATCGGCTTTGCGCTGTCGGATGAGGTCAACGACGGGCTGGTGGCCGAACTGGCCTGGAGCGATCCGCTGTCTGTGATCGTGCCGGCACGCCATCCTCTGCTGGAGCATGTCCAAGTCAAGTTACGGGACGCCTTGAAGTTCCCGCTGGTGTTGTGCCATCCCGACGCAGGCTCGGGCTGCCACAACCAGATCGAGGCGGTGCTCAATGGCGCGGTCGTACCGCCCAAGGTAGCAGACCACGTAACGAGCCTGGGCGTGATGCTGACGCTGGTGGGCGCCGGCTACGGCATCGGCTTCGCCATTGCCTCGCAGGTGCAGACCCTAAATCGACCCGACATAGCCGTCCGTCCCCTGGCAGGCACGCCGCCCATGCTGTCCACCTACCTGTTGCGCCGCCGCGCCCAACCCTCTGAGCCCACGAAGCGGTTCCTGGAGCGCGCACGCGAGGAATTCGTGCCGAAGGGAGATGAACCGGCCTCGTGACGTTGAGCGCTCGGGTACATTGGCTACTGC
>CAZKCJ010000295.1:1300-3846 GCA_964550885.1 uncultured Rubrivivax sp.
CTCGTTATCAATCAACGAGTTGGGAACACGATGATGTTCCCTTCACCCGCTCCAGCCGAGCGCCAGGGCCCTTCGCGGGCCCTGATCGTTGGCGGGCCCGCGTGAGCACCGCGCTGCTGTGCGTCGGCACCGAGCCGCCGCAGACGGCGCCGATCGGGCTGGACGGCTGGCGGGCGCAGCGGGCGCCGACCATCGCCGAAGCGACGCCGCTGCTGCAGCGCCAGGGCTTCGACGCGGTGCTGATCCGGCTCGGGCCGGCACTGGCCTTCGACCAGCTGTTGCGCTGGCAGGCGCTGTCGCAGGCGGTGCTCGATGCGGCGGTGGTGGTGGTGGTCGCGGCCGCCGATCTGCCGCTGGCGCCGGCGCTGATCGAGCGCGGCGTGCAGGACGTGCTGGCCGACGCCGGCGACGCCGAGCTCGCGCGCTCGCTGTCGCTGGCGGTGCGGCGCAAGGCGATCGAGCAGCAGGCGCGCCGGGCCTGCGCGACCGACCTGGCCACCGGGCTGCCCGACCATGTGCAGCTGCGCGAGCACATGAGCCACCTGCTCGCGCTGCGCGAGCGCGAACCGGCGCCGATGGCGCTGCTGGTGCTGCGCATCGAAGGGCTGGTGCCGATCGCCGCGACCCTGGGCACCGAGACCGCGAACGTGCTGCGCCGCAAGGCCGCGGTGCGGCTGCGCGCCGGGTTGCGCGCGAGCGACGTGGTCGCCGCGCTCGGCGCCGACACCCTGGCGGTGCTGCTCGCCTGGATCGACGCGCCCGGCGACGCCGAGCACGTCGCCGCCAAGCTGGTCGACGCGCTGGGCCAGCCGTACCAGGTGGCCGGGCAGCCGCTGGCGGTGGCGGTGGCGGTGGGCGCGGCCGCGTTCCCGCACGACGGCGCCGACGCCGACGAGCTGCTGCGGCTCGCGCTGGGGCAGGCGGCCGCCGCGCCCGCACGCGGCCGCGCCGCACGCAGCGCCGCCAACGACGGCTGACGAGCCGCCGCCGCGCGCCGACCGCGCGGCTACTTCAGCACGTCACCCAGGCACAGGTACTTCAGCTCGAGGTACTCGTCGATCCCGTGGCGCGCGCCCTCGCGCCCCAGGCCCGACTGCTTGACGCCGCCGAAGGGCACCTCGGCGGTCGAGATCAGCCCGGTGTTGACGCCGACCATGCCGTACTCCAGCGCCTCGCCCACGCGCAGAATGCGGCCGACGTCGCGGCTGTAGAAGTAGCTGGCCAGGCCGAACTCGGTGGCGTTGGCGAGCGCGATCGCCTCGTCCTCGGTGCGGAAGCGGAACACCGGTGCCACCGGCCCGAAGGTTTCCTCGCGCGCGCACAGCATGTCGCCGCTCACGTCGGCCAGCACCGTCGGCGCGTAGAAGCGCTCGCCGACGCGGCTGCCGCCGACGACGATGCGCGCGCCCTTGGCCAGCGCGTCGGCGACGTGGGCCTCGACCTTGGCCAGCGCCTGCGCGTCGATCAGCGGCCCCTGGGTCACGCCGGCGTCGAAGCCGTTGCCGACCTTGATCTCGCGCGCCTTCGCGGCCAGCCGGGCGACGAACTCGTCGTAGATGCCGTCCTGCGCGTACAGCCGGTTCGCGCACACGCAGGTCTGGCCGGCGTTGCGGTACTTGCTGACCATCGCGCCCTCGACCGCGGCGTCGAGGTCGGCGTCGTCGAACACGATGAAGGGCGCGTTGCCGCCGAGCTCGAGGCCGAGCTTCTTGACCGTCGGCGCGCACTGGCGCATCAGGATGCGGCCGACCTCGGTGCTGCCGGTGAACGACAGGTGGCGCACCACGTCGCTCGCGCACAGCACCTGGCCGATCGCGATCGACTGCTGCGCATCGGCCGGCAGCACGTTGAGCACGCCCGCGGGCATGCCGGCGCGCTGCGCCAGCTCGGCCACCGCCAGCGCCGACAGCGGTGTCGCCTCGGCCGGCTTGATCACCACCGGGCAGCCGGCGGCCAGCGCCGGCGCGACCTTGCGGGTGATCATCGCGATCGGGAAATTCCACGGCGTGATCGCCGCGCACACGCCCACCGGCTGCCTGAGCACCAGGAAGCGCTTGCCCGGGTCGGTCGCGGGAATCGTCTCGCCGTAGATGCGGCGCGCCTCCTCGGCGAACCACTCGACGAAGCTGGCGCCGTAGGCGACCTCGCCGCGCGCCTCGGCCAGCGGCTTGCCCTGCTCGGCGGTCATGATCCGCGCGAGGTCGTCGGCGTGCTGCAGCAGCAGCTGGTACCACTTCATCAGCACCGCGTGCCGCTCCTTCGCGCTGCGCGCGCGCCAGGCCGGCCAGGCGCGCGCGGCCGCGGCGATCGCCGCCTGCGCGTCGTCGGCGCCGAGGTTGGCGACTTCGGCCAGCTGCTGGCCGGTGGCCGGGTCGCGCACTTCGAAGCGCGCGCTGCCGGCAAGCCACTCGCCGCCGATCAGCGCGTCGGTGCGCAGCAGCGCCGGGTCGGCGAGGGCGGCGAGCGGCGTGTTCTTCAGCTTCATCAGGGTCCTCCGAAGGGGTGGATGCGCGTCGGCGTCGCGCGCGCAGCGGGCGCGGCGGCGG
>CAZKCJ010000296.1:0-1187 GCA_964550885.1 uncultured Rubrivivax sp.
CGCGACACCTTTGCGGCGATGCTCGAGGCCGGCGCGTCGGTGGCGGTGGCCGGCAAGCTGCCGCCCGGCGCCGGCGAGCGGCTGCGCCGGCTGGCCGCACCACTGCTGCAGGCCGGCGCGGCGCAGCCGGCCGCAGGCCGGCGCTTTCGCGCGCTGGCGGCGCGCGCCTGAGCGCGCTGGCGGCGCGCCGCGCCTGAGCGCGCCGCCAGCGGCTACTTCGACGCCGCCGCGGTCGGCAGCTGGTAGTCCTTGAACTGCTCGCGCAGCTTGTTCTTCTGCATCTTCCCGGTCGCGCCCAGCGGGATCGCGTCGACGAAGGCGACGTCGTCGGGGGTCCACCACTTGGCGATCTTGCCCTCGAAGAACTTCAGCATCTCGTCGCGCGCGAGCTCGGCGCCCGGCTTCTTCACCACCACCAGCAGCGGCCGCTCGTCCCACTTCGGATGGTGCACCGCGATGCACGCGGCCATCGCCACCGCCGGGTGGGCCATCGCGATGTTCTCGATGTCGATCGAGCCGATCCACTCGCCGCCGGACTTGATCACGTCCTTCGCGCGGTCGGTGATGTGCATGTAGCCGTCGGCGTCGATCGTGCTCACGTCGCCGGTCGGGAACCAGCCGTCGACCAGCGGGTCGCCGCCCTCGCCCTTGAAGTACTGCGACACCACCCACGGGCCGCGCACCAGCAGCTCGCCGCTTGCCTGGTCGTCGTGCGGCAGCTCGCGCCCCTGCGGGTCGACCGTCTTGAACTCCAGCCCGAACACCGCCCGCCCCTGCTTGACCTGCACCGCCAGCCGCTCGGCCGGCGACATCGCCGCGTGGCGCGGCTTGAACGCGCACACCGAGCCCAGCGGGCTGGTCTCGGTCATGCCCCAGGCGTGCACCACCTGCACGCCGTACTTCTGCTGGAACAGCTCGATCATCGACGGCGGGCAGGCCGAGCCGCCGATCACCGTGCGCTTCATCGTGCTGAACTTCAGCCCGTTGGCCTCGGTGTAGGCGAGCAGCCCCTGCCAGACGGTGGGCACGCCGGCCGACATGGTCACGCCCTCGCCCTCGAACAGGTCGTGCAGGCTCTTGCCGTCCAGCGCCGGGCCGGGGAACACGACCTTCGCGCCGACCAGGCAGGCGACGTAGGGCAGGCCCCAGGCGTTGACGTGGAACATGGGCACCACCGGCAGGATGCA
>CAZKCJ010000296.1:1197-3839 GCA_964550885.1 uncultured Rubrivivax sp.
GGCAGGATCGCGTCGCAGGCCGACGCGTTCAGCGAGTCGGGCAGCGCGCCGGCGTACGCGTGCAGCAGCGTCGAGCGGTGGCTGTACAGCACCCCCTTCGGGTTGCCGGTGGTGCCCGAGGTGTAGCACAGCGAGCTCGCGGTGTTCTCGTCGAACTGCGGCCAGTCGAAGGCGTCGTCCTGCGCGTCGACCAGCTCGTCGTAGCACAGCAGGTTCGGCACCTTGGACTGCGCCGGCATGTGCGCGCGGTCGGTCATCAGCACGAAGTGCTTGACGTTCTTCAGGTGCTCGGCCACCGCCTCGACCAGCGGCAGGAAGGTCGCGTCGAAGAACAGCGCCTGGTCCTCGGCGTGGCCGGCGATGTAGACCACCTGCTGCGGGTGCAGCCGCGGGTTCAGCGTGTGCAGCACCAGGCCCGAGCCCGACACGCCGTAGTACAGCTCCATGTGCCGGTAGCCGTTCCAGGCGATCGTGCCGACCACCTGCCCGGGGCGCAGCCCCAGCGCCGCCAGCGCCCGGGCCAGCCGGCGCGAGCGCGCCGCCAGCTCGCGGTAGGTGTAGCGGTGCAGGTCGCCCTCGACCCGGCGCGAGACGATCTGCTGCTCGCCGTGGTGACGCTCGGCGTGCAGCAGCAGGTTCGAGATCAGCAGCGGGTGCTGTTGCATCAGGCCAAGCATGGCGGTCCTTTCGGCAGTGGGGTCGCGGGGGGTGGCCGCCCGTGCGGCCGGCAGCGTTGGGCGCGGCGCGGGCCGCGGCGGGCTGCAGTGTGCCTCAGCGCGCCCGCGGCCGCGATGCGGGCTCGCCCGCAGCCCCGCCCACCGATCGGTCATCGCCGCCGGTGTGCGCCGCGCCGCCGGCGGGCTGCGGGTACCCGGCTGCCACCACCCGCGCGCCACCACCCGCGCGCCGCTACCATCGCAACGCTGCGACTCGCTGCGGGGAGACGGACGATGAGCTACGACTACCTGATCGCCGGCGGCGGCTCCGCCGGCTGCGTGCTGGCGGCGCGCCTGAACGAGGACCCGGCGGTCAGCGTCTGCCTGGTCGAGGCCGGCAACGCGTCCGAGTCGGTGTTCATCCGCGCGCCGCTGGGCTTCGCCGCGACCGCGCCGCTGGGCCTGTTCAACTGGTCGTACGAGACCGTGCCGCAGCCCGGCTTCAACGGCCGCCGCGGCTGGCAGCCGCGCGGCAAGGTGCTGGGCGGCTCGTCGGCGGTCAACGCGATGGTCTACACCCGCGGCAACCCGCGCGACTACGACGGCTGGGCGGCGCTCGGCAACCCCGGCTGGGGCTGGGCCGACGTGCTGCCGCACTTCCGCGCCGCGGAGAACAGCGAGTGCTTCGGCGCGACCGCGCTGCACGGCAGCGGCGGCCCGCTCAACGTCGCCTGGCTGCCGAGCCCCAGCCCGCTGGGCGAGGCCTTCATGCAGGCCTGCGAGCAGCGCGGGCTGCCGCGCATCGCCGACTACAACGGGCCGCAGCAGCACGGCGTCGCGCCGGCGCAGGTCACGCAGAAGGGCGGCGAGCGCTGCGACGCCGCGCGCGCCTACCTGCGCCCGGCGCTCGGCCGCCCGAACCTGAAGGTCGTCACCGGCGCGACCACCGCGCGGGTGCTGTTCGACGGCCAGCGCGCGCGCGGCCTGGAGATCGTCACCAAGGCCGGCCGCCAGCAGCTGCACGCGCAGCGCGAGGTGCTGCTGGCCGCCGGCGCCTTCGGCTCGCCGGCGATCCTGCTGCGCTCGGGCGTCGGGCCCGGCGCGCACTTGCGCGAGCACGCCATCGACCCGCTGCTGGAGCTGCCCGGCGTCGGCGCCAACCTGCACGACCACGCAACCGCGGTGCTGATCCAGCGCACGCCGCGCACCGACGCGACCCTCGGCTTCTCGCTGCGCGGCGGCGCCGCGCTGCTCGGCGCGATCGCCGAGTGGCGCCGGCGGCGCACCGGCTGGATCACCAGCAACGTCGCCGAGGTCCAGGGCTTCGTGTCCACCGACGGCCACGACGAGTGGCCCGACATCCAGCTCGCGCTGTGCACCGGCATCGTCGACGACCACACCCGCAAGCCGCACTGGGGGCACGGCTACACGCTGCACGTGACCCTGATGCGCCCGAGCAGCCGCGGCACGGTGCGGCTGGCCAGCGCCGACCCGAGCGCCGCGCCGCTGATCGACCCGGCCTTCCTCAGCGACCGCGACGACCTGCAGCGGCTGCTGCGCGGCACCCGCATCGGCTACGACATCCTGGACGCCGACGCGCTCGCGCCGCACCGCGGCCGGCAGCTGTACCCGTTCCCGCGCGACGACGACGCCGCCGAGCGCTACCTGCGCGACCACACCGACACCGAGTACCACCCGGTGGGTACCTGCAAGATGGGCCCGGCCAGCGACCCGATGGCGGTGGTCGACGCCGAGCTACGGGTGCACGGCCTGCAGGGGCTGCGGGTGATCGACGCGTCGATCATGCCGCGGCTGACCACCGGCAACACCAACGCGCCGACGATCATGATCGCCGAGAAGGCGGCGCAGCTGCTGCGCCGCCCGGCCGCGACGGCGGCGGCAGCGGCGGCCGAAGCAGCGCCGGCCTGAGCACGATCCGAGCGCGGCCTGAGCGCGGCGGCGCCGCGCTCGCGCGGGCGAGTACCC
>CAZKCJ010000297.1:0-1868 GCA_964550885.1 uncultured Rubrivivax sp.
CCAGGCGCACCTGATGGACGAGCTGAAGAAGATCAAGCGCACGATCGCCAAGGTGCAGCCGCAGGCGCCGCACGAGGTGCTGCTGGTCGTCGACGGCAACACCGGGCAGAACGTGCTCGCGCAGATCGAGGCCTTCGACCAGGCGCTCACGCTCACCGGGCTGATCGTGACCAAGCTCGACGGCACCGCCAAGGGCGGCGTGCTGGCCGCGCACGCGCGCCGCTGCGCGCAGCGCGAGCGCGTGATCCCGGTCTACTTCATCGGTGTCGGCGAGGCGCTCGACGACCTGCAGACCTTCGACGCCGTCGAGTTCGCGCAGGCGCTGGTCGCCTGAGGAGCGCGGTGCGCGGCTCAGCGCGCGCCGCCGGGCTGCGTCGCCAGCTCGCTGTCGTCGAAGAAGGCCGACGGCACCGGCTCCATCGACGCGTCGAGCGCGACCTGATCGCCTTCGGCGAGCAGCTCCTCGATCTCGGCCACCGGGATCAGCGGCGCCGGCCGCGACGGCGTCGGCCGGCTGGCGGCCTGCGGCCGGATCCGCCGCTGCAGCTCGGCGCCGAGCAGCGTGCGGATCTCGGTCGCGCTGGGCAGGTCGCCCTCGGTCCACACGTGCACGCTGATGCCGGCGGCGCGCAGCACGCGCGCCATGCGCTCGTGGCGACGGCGGCAGCGCGCGGTCTGCTCGGCCGGCCGGATGTCGATCACCGCGAGCACGCGCGAGCCGGCGTCGCACACCAGCAGGTCGGCGTTCAGGTTGCCGGCGCGCTGCAGCCACTCGCGGTGTGACTGGCTGGTCGGTACGCGCAGGAAGCGCGCCAGCGGCACCTGCGCGAGCACCAGCAGCCCCGGCAAGGCCTGGCGCAGCAGCTCGTGGCCGCGGCGCTCGGCGATCGTCAGCACGCGCACCGCCTCGGGCGGCCAGTCCTGCACGGTGTCGAGCGCGTCGCGCTGGCGCGCGGCGGCGGCCGCGGCGCGGCGTCGGCGCAGCAGCCACAGCACGGTCAAGGTAGTCAGCAGCGCGGCGCTGGCCAGTGCGACGATCGAGCCCATCGACGAGGTTCCGCTAGGAGGCGATGACCCGGCACCGTAGGGGATCGGGCGCGCCGGCGTCAACGCAGCCGCGCGCACGTTGGTGTCCAAGTGTTGCCGGCGGCCGCTGCCGGTGCAGCCAGGCAACGCCCGCGTGAAATGCTGCGCGGGCTGCGCACCGCACCGCGCAGCCGCAGCACGATGCTGAAGACCGCCGGCGTGCTCAGCGCACGAACGGGTTGGCACCGCCGCCCATGCGCTTCATCATCTTCATCAGGCCGCCGCCCTTCATCTTCTTCATCATCCCCTGCATCTGCTCGAACTGGTTGAGCAGGCGGTTGACTTCCTGCACCGGCACGCCCGAGCCGGCGGCGATGCGGCGCTTGCGGCTGGCCTTGATCAGCTCGGGCCTGCGCCGCTCTTGCGGCGTCATCGCGCAGATGATGCCCTCCATCCGGCGTACGTCGCGCTCGGCGCGGTCCATGTCGGCGCCCTGCGCCTTCGCCGCGAGCTGGTTGGGCAGCTTGTCGAGCAGACCGGCCAGGCCGCCCATCTTCTTCATCTGGCCGAGCTGCTCGCGGAAGTCGTCGAGGTCGAAGCCGCCGGTCTTGACCTTGTCGGCCAGCTTCTGCGCGGTGGCCAGGTCGACGCCCTTCTGCACCTCCTCGACCAGCGCGACGATGTCGCCCATGCCGAGCACGCGGCCGGCGTGGCGCTCGGCGTCGAACACCTCCAGCCCGTCGATCTTCTCGGAGATGCCGGCGAACTTGATCGGCGCGCCGGTGATCGTGCGCACCGACAGCGCGGCACCGCCGCGTGCGTCGCCGTCGAGCTTGGTCAGC
>CAZKCJ010000297.1:1878-3798 GCA_964550885.1 uncultured Rubrivivax sp.
CGGTGTTGACCGCGTCCTGCCCCTGCATCGCGTCGACCACGAACAGCGTCTCGGCCGGCTGCAGCGCCGCGTGCAGCGCGCGGATCTCGGCCATCAGCTTCTCGTCGATGCCCAACCGGCCGGCGGTGTCGACCAGCAGCACGTCGAAGTAGTGGCGCCGCGCATGGTCGAGCGCGGCGCGCGCGATCGCCAGCGGCTCGTGCTCGGCGCTGGACGGGAACCACTCGGCGCCGGCCTGCTGCGTCACGACTTTCAACTGCTCGATCGCGGCCGGCCGGTACACGTCGGTCGAGACCGTCAGCACCTTCTTCTTGCGCTTGTCGGTCAGTAGCTTCGCGAGCTTGGCGGTGGTCGTGGTCTTGCCCGAGCCCTGCAGGCCGGCCATCAGCACCACCGCCGGCGGCTGCACCGCCAGGTTCAGCTCGGCCACCGGCTGCAGCTTGCCGTCGGCGCCGGTCTGGCCGATCGTCGCCGCCAGCTCGCGCTGCACGATGCCCACCAGCGCCTGGCCCGGCGACAGCGAGCCCACTACCTCCTGCCCGAGCGCCTTGTCCTTCACGCGCGCGATGAAGTCGCGCACCACCGGCAGCGCGACGTCGGCCTCGAGCAGCGCCATGCGCACCTCGCGCAGCATGTCCTGCACGTTGCTCTCGGTGATGCGCGCCTGGCCGCGCATCGTCTTGACCAGGCGCGTCAGGCGCTCGCTCAGCGTGGAGGCCATGGGGCGTGAATACGGGGCAGTTTGCCGCGAGAACCGCGGAACCGCGAAAGTACACTCGGGGCCATGATTTTATCGCCGGACTCCGTTGCCGCCCCGGGCGCCGGCTGGCTGACGGCGGGGGCGGCAGCGGCGTACCTGATCGCGGCGCTGCCGGGGCACGACGGCGAGCGCCGCTGGCCGCTCGCGCTGATCGTCGGCGTGCTGCTGCACGCGGCGCTGCTGGTGCTGGACATCACCGGCATCGGGCGCGAGGTGCCGGGCACGCGGCTGGGCTTCTCGCCAGTGCTGTCGCTGACGGTGTGGCTGGTGCTGGCGGTGCGCGGCGTCGAGAGCCGCTTCGTGCCGCAGCCCGGCGTGCGCCGCGTGCTCGCGCTCGCCGGCGCGGTCGCGGTGGTGGTCGCGTGGCTGGTGCCGGGCGAGGCGCGGGTGCTGCCGGGCTCGCCGTGGGCGCCGCTGCACTGGCTGCTGGGCGTGGCCTCGTACGGGCTGTTCGGCGCGGCGGTGCTGCACGCGGTGCTGCTGGATGCCGCCGAGCGGCGGCTGCGCGCGCCCGGCTCGCCCGAGCCCGCCGGCATGCCGCTGCTGCGGCTCGAGCGGCTGACCTTCCGCTTCGTCGAGGCCGGCTTCGCGGTGCTGACCGCGGCGCTGCTGTTCGGCGTGGTCACGACCGAGCACTGGCGCTGGGACCACAAGACCGTGTTCTCGCTGCTCGCCTGGGTGGTGTTCGCGGCGCTGCTGGCCGGGCGCCGGCTGCGCGGCTGGCGCGGGCGGCGGGCGACCCGCTGGCTGTACGCGGGCGCGCTGCTGCTGCTGTTCGCCTACGTCGGGTCGCGCTTCGTGCTGCAGGTGCTGCTCGGGCGCGGGGCCGAAGCATGAAGTTCGTGGTGGTCGCGGTCGTGGTCGTGCTGGTGCTGTGGCTGACGCTGCGCTCGCGCCGCGCGCTGCCGCCGCGACGGCGTCACGCCGCGGCCGGGCCGGCGGCGCCGGCGCAGCCGATGGTCGCCTGCGCGCACTGCGGCGTGCACCTGCCGCGCGGCGATGCGCTGGCCGACCCGCAGGGGCGTCTGTACTGCGGCGACGCGCACCGCCTGGCCGGTCCGCGCGGCGCTGGACCGGGGCGCTAGCGCGATGAACCTCGAACGGTCGCTGCGCCAGCGCTCGCCGTGCGGTGGCAAGGGCGCCGCGCAAGTGCGAGGCTG
>CAZKCJ010000298.1:0-3721 GCA_964550885.1 uncultured Rubrivivax sp.
GCTGCGCGACCGGGCTCGCGCGGCGCGCGTAGCCCAGCCGCTTGTGCCCGCTGATGCGCCAGCGCGGCCCAGCGGCCAGCGCCGCCAGCCCCGGGTGCGCGCCGGTGTCGATCCGGGTCGGCCGGCCCAGCTCGAGCGCGTAGTCGAAGCGCCGCACCTCGCCCGCGCGGCTGGCCAGCGCGATCGCCTGGCACAGCCTCTCGCCGGGGCGCAGCGGCCCGCTCGCGGTGCCCGCGGCCTGTTCGGCCAGCGCCTGCCACATGTCGCGCAGGCCGCGGTTGGGCAGCCACGCCCACAAGCCGCGCAGCACCCGCTGCGCCGGGCGGCTGGGTTCGCGGTGCAGCAGGCGCAGGGTACCGCCGAGCACCGGCGCGATCAGCAGCGCCTCGGCGTCGTCGCGCGCCGTGACGGCGCGCACGCGCACGCGCTCGGCCTGCGGGTCGAGCGGATGGATCGGCGGCTCGGCGTCGACCGGGGTCCATTCGAAGACCCGCAGCCGGCTGAGCTTCGGATCGGGCAGCACGCGCAACTCGCGCCCGCGCAGCGTCGCGCCCAGCGCCGACACGCGTGCCGAGCGGTAGGCGAGCGACAGCTCGACGAAGCAGCGCTGCCCCTGCAGCTCGAGCGGCCCGCTCAGACGCTCGATCACCTCGATGCGCGCATGCCGGCGGCGGCGCGGCCGGTCGGTGTCCTGCACGAAGCGCGGGCGCTCGACCGGCGCGGGCACGGGCACGGGCACGTCCGCGCCGGGCGCATCCGCGCTGCCGCACAGCCGCTCGATCGCGCGGTCGGCGAGCACCGCGATCGTCAACGCCGGATTGACGCCGAGCGCGCAGGGCACGATCGAGCCGTCGAGCACCACCAGCCCGTCGTGCGTGGCCTGCGGGTCGGCGGCGGCGGCGTCGAACACGCGGCCGAGATCGTCGACCACGCCGTCGGCGCGGCTGCTGCCCATCGCACAGCCGCCCAGCGGGTGCACGGTCAGCAGCGGGCCGGGCGCAGTGTCGAGCAGCGCGGTGAGCCGTTCGGGCAGCAGCCGCCACATCGGGTTGGGCAGCAGCCGGCCGCCGATCGAACCCGCGGCGCCGAGCGCGGCTTCGAGCCGCCGGTGGCAGGCGCTGATGCGCGGATCGTGGCGCGCCTGCGGCCAGTCGATGCGCAGCCCCGGGTCGATCTCGAGCCCGGCGTCCAGGCCGGTGCCCGGCTGCGGCACTTCCAGCTGCAGCGTGCCGTCGGCACGGTCGCGGCCGATGATCGCCACCACCGTGCTGTGCTCCACCTTGGCCGGGTCGACCGCGCACGGGTCGATGCCGGCATCGTCGTCGCGGTGGGTGCTGCGGTCGCAGCGCTCCAGCCGGTGCAGCAGGTCGGCGGTGGCGGTGAGCTCCTCGAACGCGCGGCGCAGTGCGCCGGGTACGGCCAGGTCCTGCACCATGCAGGCGTCGTCGGCTGCGTCGCCGCCGCCGGCGCGGCGAGCGCTGCCGCCGGCGCGATGCGCGTGGTCGGTGGCCGCGTCGGCGGTCGCGTCCAGGGGCGCCGCTGCGCGCCAGTCGAGCATGCCGGTGATCGTCGGGCCGACGCCGCGCCGCGACGGCCGGGTCGCGTCGTCGGCCACGGCGTTCATGTGCTGCGCGCCGTCGTACAACGCGGCGATCAGGTCGCCGTTGCCCGAGAAGCGCTGCCCGAGGCAGGGCGAGAAGCGCAGCTGCGCATCCTGCGAGCGCAGCAGGATCTCGGTCGAGCCGAGCGTGCCGGCGGCCAGCAGGACCCGGCGCGCGCGCAGCCGCAGCGGGCCGGCCATGCGCCGGCGCAAGCTCAGGTCGGTGTGCCGGACCTCCAGCGCCCAGCCGTCGCCGTCGCGCCGCAGCCGCGACACGGTGGCGCCGGAGTAGATCGCCACGCCGCGCTGCCGGGCGCGGCACAGCAGGTTCAGGTCGAGCGAGATCTTCGCGCCGTGGTTGCAGCCGGTGGCGCAGTCGCCGCAGCCGATGCAGCGCTCGAGCTCCACGCCGGCCACGCTGCGGCGCCCGGCCTGCAGTGCGATCGTCAGCGGCACGTCGCGGTGCGCCTGCGGGTCGATGCGCTGCATCGCCGCGCGCCGCGGCGGCGCGCTGCCGCCGTCGAACGGGTCGGCGCCTCCGTCCGGGCCGGCGCCGAGCTCGGCGCACAGCCGGTCTGCACGCGCCTGCAGCTCGGTGCCGTCCAGGCCCGGCGGCCACGGCGGCTGCGCGAAGCTTTCGGGCGGCGGGAACAGCATCACCCCGGCGTTGATCAGCGAGCCGCCGCCCACGCCGTTGGCCACCAGCACCGACATGTCGGCGCCCAGGCGCAGGTCGAACAGGCCTTCGAGCTGCCCGGCGGCGCGGCCGGCGCCGGGCAGGTTGAAGCGCACATGGCCGCCGATGTCGGCCAGGCGGTCGGGAAAGGCGCCGCGCAGGTATTCGCCCCGCGCTCGAGCACCGCGATGCGCAGCGGCCGGCCCTGCGCATCGGTGCGCGCCGACAGCCGGTCGGCGGCCACCGCGCCGCCATAGCCCGAGCCCACGATCAGCACGTCGAAGGGCGGATCGCCGGCTTCGGCCTGCTCGGCCTGCAGGCACTCCAGCCCGCGCGAGATCCAGGCCCGTGCGCGCCGCGCCGGTGCGCAAGCGCCGGGCTGGTCGGTGGCACTGCTGCTGCTCGCGGCCATCGGCCGATCCCCCTGGGGTGGTTCCGGTGCGCGCCGGCGGCGCGGGCAGTGCACCGGCTGCGGGCGATTGTTGTGCGGTTTCGCGCGCCGCGCCCTTCATCCGCAAGGTTGAGCCGTGCCGCGCCGCAACCGGTGGCGGATCCAGCGGGGCAGCGTGCGGCGCGCCACAGCCGCGACCACCCGGCGCTGCGCTCGTGCGGTTCGAGCGCAGCGCCCGGCCCGCGTGCGGCTCGCCGCCCGCGCATGCACCGGGCCGCCCTGGCAGGCGGCCCGGTGCCGGTGGGTGCGACCGCCCGCCTCAGGGCTTGGTCACCGACAGGATCAGGTTGTTGTTGGACGGCAGGGCCACCGCGGTGAAGCCCATGCCGCGCAGCGTCAGCCCGACCCATTCGCCCACGTTCGACGCGCGGCCGTCGCTGGCGGTCACCTGCTGCGGCACGCGGCGGATGAAGCCGTCGAGGATCTGGTTGATCTGGATCGTCTCCGGCCGCGTCACGCCGGTGGCGAAGTCGATGACCGCGTTGCGGCCGTAGGACTGGCCGTCGCCGGCGTGCGACACGGTGGTGTTCTCGCTGTCGCTGATCGGCAGCGGCGCCGTGAACTGCGGGTTGATCGTCAGGTTCACGCTGCGGCTGGCGCTGCCGATCGCCGGCAGCGTGCGCGCCGCCTTGGGCGTGGCCAGTGCGAAGCCGCCGTCGGCGTCGAGTGCGACCACCATCACCGCGCCGCTGCCGGCGCGGTAGGCGAAGGCGCGGCTGCCGTCGAAGCCGAAGCTGCCGTCGGCGTTGCGCGTGAACACCATGCGCGGATCGGTCGCTTCGTTGACGCAGTCGCGCAGGTTGTCGCAGTACAGGTCTTCGGTGGCCTTGCCGTCGGTGCCGACGACCAGCTTGCCGGCATGCACGTGGACCTTGCCGTTGTCGGCGGTGTCGGCCAGCCCGATCACGTTCCAGGTGCCGGTGAAGACCGACAGCGGGTGCTCCGTGCGCCGGTCAAAACCGGCGAGATGTTGTGAATGAAAGAGTCATACGTT
>CAZKCJ010000299.1:0-3686 GCA_964550885.1 uncultured Rubrivivax sp.
CCGGCGCGCGCGCGCGCGCCGGGCTCGGCCACGGCGAGCAGGGCCGCACCGTGTTCAGGCAGCTGAGCACCGAGGAGAACCTGCGCGTCGGCGCGCGCAGCGCGCAGGCGCTGGCCTGGGCCTACGAGCTGTTCCCCGAGCTGGCGCAGCGCGCGCGCGTGCGCGCCGGCCTGCTGTCGGGCGGCGAGCAGCAGATGCTGGTGATCGCGCGCGCGCTGCTGTGCGAGCCGAAGGTGCTGCTGATCGACGAGATGTCGGCGGGCCTCGCGCCGATCGTGGTCAGGCGGCTGATGAAGACGGTGCGCGCGCTCGCCGACCGCGGCCTGGCGGTCCTGCTGGTCGAGCAGTTCGCCGCGCTCGCGCTGTCGATCGGCGACCGCGCCTACGTGCTGCGCCGCGGTCGCATGGTGTACGACGGCCGCTGCGCCGAGCTGCGCGACGACCCGGCGCGGCTGCACCAGCTGTATCTGGGCGCGGCCACGGCCTGACGCCGAACTGCAGCCCGGCGACCGGCAGCGCGCCGGCTGCCGCCCGTCCGTCCACCAGCGGGCCGGCCGCGCAATCGGCCAAGCCGGTCGCCTTGCCTCGATCGACCGCAGGCATCGCTGCGCGCAGCTGCGGCGTGCGCAGCGCGCAGGTGCGACCTGTGCTGCGCGCGAGACGGACGGCGCACGCCGTGCGGTCAGCGCTTGCCGATCCACGCCAGCCGGTGGGTGCGCAGCAGCGGCAGCGCGTTGGCGATCCCGTACAACGACGGATGCACGCGGCACAGCGCGCGCGCCAGCGGCGGCGCGAGCGTCACGCGCTTCGCATCGATCCGACCTTCGGGAAACAGCGCGCGCAGCCTCGATTCGGGCACGCCGTGTACGTCGAGGTTGCGCGGGTTGTCCACCGCGAAGTCGTACCAGATCACCGCGCCGCCGGGCTTCAGCCACGACCAGATCACCTGCGCCAGCCGCTGCTGGAACGCATCGTCGAGGATCGACGAGAACACGGTCGCGGCGAGCACCAGGTCCTGGCTGGCGGGCGCGACCGGCGCGCCGCAGGCGTCGCCACAGTCGAGCGTCACCGCCGCCGGCAACACCCGGCGCGCCTGCGCGAAGCGCTCGGGCAGCAGCTCGATGCCGCGCAGGTGCTGCGGCGCGAACCCGAACCGCAGCAGCTCGAGCAGATTGCCGCCGGTGCCGCAACCGACTTCGGCGAGGCGCAGCTCGGCGCAGTCGCGCACGCGGTGCGCGGCCAGCAACCGCAGCAGCGCGCGCTGGCGCTCGTGCAGCATCTGCCAGACCTCGGGCCGCAGCGCGCTGTAGCGGTCGGCGCCGGCGCGGCGCGCGTAGCGTGCGGCAATCGCGTCGGTCTCGTCGCCCGCGTCGTTCATCGAAGTTGCTCCACCGCGCTTCGCGCGTCCCGCGACGCATGAGATGTCGAGTGGTCGGCCGCTGTCTGCACGTTGCGGTCTTTCGTCGATTCGCCGCACGCCGCCTTCCGCGCGTCGTTTCTTGGCACACGGGGCCGCCGACGGGGTGGCCAACTCCGTTCAGCCAAACTCTTATTCACTCCGTTGGCCACCCCGCCGTCGGCCCGGGCGGTGGTACGCCGAGACCGCTGTTCGCGCGCTGCTCGACGCAGTGGGTGTTTGCTGAAGAACTGCGCTGACGGCGCCGGCAAAGCCGCCGAGGGGGTGGCCGGCGGAGTGAAAGCGCGCGGCGCTTCGGTGAAGGCTCATATCGCGCAGCGATGTGATGCCGGAGCCAATAAGAATTTGTCTGAACGCAGCCGGCCATCCCCTCGGCGGCTTTGCCTCAACAGCCCCGAAACGCAACCAACAACAGCGGGCTTCCCGAAGGGCCGCGAGGCGCCGCAAGCACACACAGTTGGGTCGGCCGTCATCTCATCTCACAGCATCCTGCGCGGGTCGAGCGCGTCGCGCAGCCCGTCGCCAATGAAGCTGATCGTCAGCACGGTCGCGAAGATCGCCAGCCCCGGGAACAGCACCCAGTGCGGTGCCAGGTCCATGTAGTCGCGCGCGTCGTACAGGAGCCGGCCCCAGGTCGGGACGTCGGGCGGGAAGCCCAGGCCCAGGAAGCTCAGCGTGCTCTCGGCGATGATCGCCGCCTGCACGTCGATGGTCGCCGCCACGATCACCGGCCCGAGCGCGTTGGGCAGGATGTGGCGCAGCACCTGGCGCGGCGTGCTCGCGCCGAGCGCGCGCGCGGCCTCGACGAACTCCTTCTCGCGCAGCGAGAAGAACTGCGCGCGCACCAGCCGCGCCACCGGCATCCAGCGCAAGCCGCCGATCACCGCGACGATCAGCAGGAAGATGCCCATCTCCAGCCCGAACAGCGCCTTCAGCGACTCGCGGAACAGGAAGATCAGCAGCAGCAGCAGCGGCAGCTGCGGCAGGCTCAGGAACAGGTCGGTCAACCACATCAGCAGCGCGTCGACCCAGCCGCGCGAGATGCCTGCGATCGCGCCGACGATCACGCCGACCGTCATCGCCACCGCCATCGCCGCCAGCCCCACCGCCAGCGAGATCCGCCCGCCGTAGAGCATCCGCGCGAGCAGGTCGCGGCCCAGGTCGTCGGTGCCCAGCGGGTGCTGCCAGCCCGGCGGCGCCAGCCGCGCCTGGAAGTCGATGTCGTTGATGCCTACCCGGTACGAGAGCGGCCCCAGCAGCACCGCCAGCACCAGCAGCGCCAGCAGCCACAGGCTCCAGTAGGCGAGCCGGTGGCGGCGAAAGCGCCGCCAGGCGTCGGCGCGCAGCGACGGGCTCCGCGCGCGCCGGCTCGGCTCGCTGCTGCCGTCGATCGCGCCTGAACCGGTCGCGCCTGCGCCGGGCGCCGCCGCGGCCGCGCAGCCGGGTTCAGCGGTAGCTGATGCGCGGGTCGAGCCAGCCATAGACGAGGTCCGCCAGCAGGTTGAACGCGATCACCAGCACGCTGAGCACGAAGGTGATCGCCATCACCACCGGTGTGTCGTTGCGCATGATCGCGTCGATCAGCAGCGAGCCGATGCCGGGGATGCGGAAGATCTGCTCGGTGACGATCGCGCCGCCGAACAGCTGTGGCAGCTGCAGCGCGATCAGCGTGACCACCGGGATCAGTGCGTTGCGCAGCACGTGCTTGCCGATCACCACCCGTTCGGCCAGCCCCTTGCTGCGCGCGGTGGCGACGTAGTCGAGCCGGATCACGTCGAGAACCGCGCCGCGCACGTAGCGCATCCAGCTGCCCGCCTGGAACAGGCCCAGCACCGCCACCGGCATGATCGACTGCTCGAGCTGCGCGAGCCACCAGCGCCAGCCGGTCTGGGGCAGGTCGGTGCGGAACACGAAGGGCAGCCAGCCGAGCTGGATCGAGAACAGCAGGATGAACAGCACGCCGGTGAAGAAGGTCGGCAGCGAGAAGCCGATGAAGGCCAGCGTGCTGGCGATCCGGTCGAACCACGAGTAGGGCTTGACCGCGGCCAGGATGCCGACCGGCAGCGCGACCAGCAGCGCCAGCAGCTGCGACGCGCCGATGATCGCGATCGTCACCGGCAGCCGCTGGCCGATCAGCGTGTCGACGTCGATGCGGCTGACGAAGGAGAAGCCCCAGTCGCCGCGCAGCATCGCCGCCAGCCAGTGCAGGTAGCGCTGCCAGACCGGGTCGTCCAGTCCGAGCGACGCGCGCAGCGCCAGCCGCACCTCG
>CAZKCJ010000300.1:0-3683 GCA_964550885.1 uncultured Rubrivivax sp.
AAAGCGGAGGAAGCGGCGTGAGCGACGCTCCCCGCAGCGCGCGCGCGCCGGCCGGCCACAGCCCGGCGCTGAAGTCCGGCGTACCGGTGACCGTCAACTTCGTCGACGCCGACGTCGCCGCGGTGACGCGCGCAATGGCGACGATGATCGACCGCCAGATCCTGCTCGACCCGCGGGTGAAGGGCACGCTGACGCTGTACAGCGAGCAGCCGCTGACGGTGCGCGAGGCCTACCTGAACTACCTGTCGGCGCTGCGCGGGCTGGGCTTCGCGATGGTCGAGGTCGGCGGCCTGCTCAAGGTCGTGCCCGAGGCCGAGGCCAAGCTGCAGACCGGCACGGTCACCGTCGGCGAACCGCGGCTGCGCGGCGACCAGATCCTGACGCAGGTGTTCACGCTGCAGCACGAGAACCCGGGCAACCTGGTGCCGGTGCTGCGCCCGCTGATCAGCGCGAACAACACGATCAACGCGAGCCCCGGCAGCAACGCGCTGGTGATCACCGACTACGCCGACAACCTGCAGCGCATCGCCAAGATCATCGCCGCGCTCGACCAGCCGGCGGCCAGCAACACCGACGTGATTCCGCTTCGCCACGCGGTGGCCGGCGACCTGGCGCCGATGATCGAGCGGCTGGTCGACGGCGGCGGCGCGCCCGTGCAGCCGGGGCGTGCCGCCGCCGGCGGGCAGGGCCTGTCGGTGATGGTCGACGCGCGCAGCAACTCGCTGATCCTGCGCGCCGCCGACCCGGCGCGGGTGGCCGAGGCGCGCGCGCTCGTCGCCAAGCTCGACCAGCCCACCGCCGGCGGCGGTGCCGGCAACATCTGGGTCGTCTACCTGAAGAACGCCGACGCGGTGAAGCTCGCGGCGGTGCTGCGCGCGGCCTACGCGTCGGGTGGCGCCGGCGGCACGCCAGCCGCGAGCAGCCTGCCGGCGATGCTGCGGCCTGCCGAAGGCGCCGCCGGCGCGGCCGGCGCCGCGGCGACGACGCCGGTCGCGGCCTCACCGAGCCCGTCCACCGGCGGCTTCATCCAGGCCGACCCGGCGACCAACTCGCTGATCATCACCGCGCCCGAGCCGCTGTACCGGCAGCTGCGCAACGTGATCGACAAGCTCGACTCGCGCCGCGCGCAGGTCTACATCGAGACCCTGATCGTCAAGGTCGACGCCGACAAGGCGGCCGACATCGGCATCCAGTGGCAGGCGATCTCGGGCGACCAGAACAGCTCGACCAACTACGTAGGCGGCACCAACTACAGCGGCGCCGACAACATCGTCAACCTGACCGCGGCGATCAACCAGGGCCGCAGCGGGCTGGCGGCACTGGCGGTGCCGGCGGGGCTGAACCTGGGCGTGCTGAAGAAGATCGGCGACTTCTGGAACATCGCCGCGCTGGCGCGCTTCCTCGAGACCAAGGCCGACGCCAACATCCTGGCCACGCCGAACATGGTCGCGCTGGACAACGAGGAGGCGAAGATCATCGTCGGCCAGAACGTGCCCTTCATCACCGGCAGCTTCACCACCAACGCGTCGGGCGCGAACAACCCGTTCCAGACGATCGAACGCAAGGACGTCGGCCTGACACTGCGGATCAAGGCGCAGATCGGCGAAGGCGGCACCGTGCGGCTGGTGATCTACCAGGAGGACTCGCGGGTGGTGCCGTCCAGCCGCAACTCGCCGCAGGGCCTGACCACCGACAAGAGCTCGATCGAGACCACGGTGGTGGTCGACGACGGCCAGATCATGGTGCTGGGTGGGCTGCTGAAGGACGAGTACGGCGGCAGCGTGCAGCAGGTGCCGCTGCTCGGCGACCTGCCCGGCGTCGGCCCGCTGTTCCGCTACGACAGCCGCACCCGCACCAAGAGCAACCTGATGGTCTTCCTGCGGCCGATCATCATCCGCGACCAGGACCAGCTGAACGCGCTGTCGATCGACCGCTACGACCTGATCCGCGCGACCCAGGGAAGTGCCGGCCAGCCGCCGCCGCGCAAGCTGATGCCGATCAACGACGCGCCGGTGCTGCCGCCCGCGCCGGCGTCGGCGCCCGGCAGCTCGCTGCGCGAAGGCGCGGTGCCGCCGCCGCTGGCCGCGCCCCCGCTGCAGCCGCCCGCCGCGCCGCCGGCGCCGGCCGCGCCGCCCGCGGCGGCCCAGGAACCGAAGCCGCCGGCCGCCGGCAGCGTCAAGCCGATCGAGCTGATGCCGTACTAGCCCGCATGAGCACCCGCCATCCGCTGCCCTACGCGTTCGCCAAGGCGCACACGCTGCTGCTCGAGGACGACGGCAGCCAGCGCGTGCTGTGGGCGGCCGACACCACGCCGCCGTCGGCGCTGTCGGAGGTGACCCGGTTGTGGGCGGTCGACAGCTTCGAGCACGAGCCGGCGGCGAGCCTCGCGCAGCGCATCGCCGGTGCCTACGCCGGCGCCGAGTCGGACGCGGCGGTGGTCGTCGGCGAGGTCGAGAGCGCGGTCGACCTGAGCCGGCTGATGCAGGACCTGCCGGCGGTGGAGGACCTGCTCGAGGCCAGCAACGACGCGCCGATCATCCGCATGCTCAACGCGCTGCTGACGCAGGCGGTGAAGGACGGCGCCAGCGACATCCACATCGAGCCCTACGAGCGCAGCTCGTCGGTGCGCTTTCGCGTCGACGGCGCGCTGCGCGAGGTGGTGCAGCCCAACCGCGCGCTGCACGCGGCGCTGATCAGCCGGCTGAAGATCATGGCCGAGCTCGACATCTCGGAGAAGCGCCTGCCGCAGGACGGGCGCATCAGCCTGCGCATCGGCGGGCGCGCGATCGACGTGCGCGTGTCCACGCTGCCCAGCGCGCACGGCGAGCGCGCGGTGCTGCGGCTGCTCGACAAGAGCGACAGCCGCTTCTCGCTGCAGAGCCTGGGCATGAGCGGCGAGGTGCGCGCCGGCTTCCAGCGGCTGGGCGCGCAGCCGCACGGCATCGTGCTGGTCACCGGCCCGACCGGCTCGGGCAAGACGACCACGCTGTACGCGTCGCTGCAGACGCTGGACACGGCGACGATCAACGTGCTCACCGTCGAGGACCCGGTCGAGTACGAGCTGCCCGGCATCGGCCAGACCCAGGTCAACGCGCGCATCGAGCTGACGTTCGCGAAGGCGCTGCGCGCGATCCTGCGGCAGGACCCGGACGTGATCATGATCGGCGAGATCCGCGACTACGAGACCGCGTCGATCGCGATCCAGGCGTCGCTGACCGGCCACCTGGTGCTGGCCACGCTGCACACCAACGACGCGCCCAGCGCGGTGACCCGGCTGATCGACATGGGGGTCGAGCCCTTCTTGCTCAGCAGCAGCCTGCTGGGCGTGCTCGCGCAGCGGCTGGTGCGCAAGCTGTGCGTGCACTGCCGCCGCGCCGACGAGCGCGGCCGCTGGCACCCGGTGGGCTGCACGCAGTGCTCGGGCACCGGCTACAAGGGCCGCACCGGCGTGTACGAGCTGATGGCCGCCGACGACCGGGTGCGCGCGCTGATCCACAGCCGCGCCGCCGAGAGCCAGATCTTCGTCGCCGCCGAGGCCGCCGGCCTGCGCCCGATGCGCGAGGACGGCCAGCGGCTGATCGACGCCGGCATCACCTCGCCCGAGGAAGTGCTCAGCGTCACCCGCGACTGATCCTACTTCCGGCAGTTGACCGCTTTGTGCCGCTGGCAAGACCGCATGAACA
>CAZKCJ010000301.1:0-3680 GCA_964550885.1 uncultured Rubrivivax sp.
CCAGCAGGCGCCGCAGCGAGGCGCTGCACGAGCCGCTGCGGCACGCGCAGCGCGCGCGGCCGACCTCGGCCAGCAGCAGGCCCGAGCGGTCGCCGGCCGCCTCGAGCGCGGTCACCGCCAGCTGCAGTTCGTGCAGCGCGTCGGCCGGCGACGCATACCAGATCAGGTTGAAGCCGCGCGCGAGCCGCGCCCAGCCCTCGGCGCCGGCATCGCCGCGACGCAGCGCGGCGAGTCGCTATACAGCAGTCCCCACGCCTGCCGCGCCTGGCGCCAGGCGGCGGTGCGCGACGGGGGCTTGGCCGCGGAGTTCATCCAGGCCATTGTCGGCAAACCGGTCGCCGGCACCATCGCCCGAATGGGGGACGCAGACCCACCAACGGGGGAGCGAGCCCGGCGTGGCGGCTGGGTCCGGCAGGACCTCAGGAGCCCTCGAGGTCAGTCGGGTGCAAGGTCCGGCACACGCTGCCGCGCCACCGCCCGGCTGCAACCGCGCCTGCCCGCCGCGCGCCCGATGGTCGGGGCCGTGCGCGGGCGCTGCGGCACGGGCCTGCGGCGCCTGCCGCGGGGGCGCGCAGCCGTCGGCGGCGCAGCACGCGCCGCTACTTGTCGTCCATCGCCGCTTGGTGGCGCTTGATGAACTCCTGGTAGGTGTCGATGCCGCGCAGCTGCAGCACGGTGTTGCGCACCGCCGCCTCGACCAGCACCGCCAGGTTGCGGCCGGCGTCGACCGCGATCACGACCTTGCGCACCGGGATGCCCAGGATCTCCTCGTACAGCGGCTCGTAGGGCATGCGCTCGAACTCGCGCTCCATCGTCTCCTTGCGCACCAGCAGCACGATCAGCTTCAGCCGCATCTTCCGCCGCACCGCGGTCTCGCCGAAGATCGCCTTGATGTCGAGCAGGCCGATGCCGCGCACCTCGAGCAGGTTCAGCAGCAGCTCCGGGCAGCGGCCTTCGAGCGCGGTCTCGGAGATGCGGTACAGGTCGACCGCGTCGTCGGCGACCAGCCCGTGGCCGCGGCTGATCAGCTCCAGCCCCAGCTCGCTCTTGCCCAGGCCCGACTCGCCGGTGATCAGCACGCCCAGGCCGAGGATGTCCATGAACACGCCGTGGCGCGTGTCGCGCTCGGCGAAGTGCTGCGCCAGGTACGCGCGCACCACGTCGATCACGTGGCCGGCCGACGCGGCGGTCTGGAACAGCGGGATCTCGGCGCGCTCGCACATCGCGACCAGCCGCGCCGGCGCCGGCTGCCCGTCGGCGACGATCAGCACCGGCGGCTCGAGCGTGACGATGCGCGCGATCCGGCGCTCCTGGTCCTCGGGCGCGCAGGACTCCAGGTAGGCCGCCTCGCGCCGGCCGACGATCTGCACCCGGTACGGATGGATGTAGTTCAGGTAGCCGACCAGGTCGGCGGCGGAGTGGGCCGCGCGCACCGC
Organism: uncultured Rubrivivax sp.; assembly: GCA_964550885.1. GTDB lineage: Bacteria > Pseudomonadota > Gammaproteobacteria > Burkholderiales > Burkholderiaceae_C > Rubrivivax. Next base: position 1,437 of record CAZKCJ010000301.1, read on the forward strand.
CGCCTCGTCGAAGCGCCGGTCGGGGCGCGCGTGGCCGGCGATCCACTCCCAGCGCATCGCCACCCGATGGGCCTCGAACAGGCCCTCGGCGCTGATCATCCCGGGCTTCATCGGTGGGGGCCGCAGGCGGCGCGTGCGCGCGAACGCTCAGGCGGTGGTGGACTTCTGCGACTGCCAGGCAGCGATCAGCCGATGCACGCCGGCAGCGTCGGTCTGGCCGAGCAGCTGCTCGCGCAGTTCGCGGTCGGACAGCATCTCGGCGATCTCGGACAGGATCTCCAGATGCCGCTGCGTCGCCGCCTCGGGCACCAGCAGGAAGATCAGCAGGCTGACCGGCTCGTCGTCGGGCGAGTCGAAGGCGATCGGCGCGCGCGTGCGCAGCACCGCCGCCAGCGGGTTCTTCAGGCCCTTGATCCGGCCGTGCGGGATCGCGACGCGGTGCCCGAGCCCGGTCGAGCCCAGCCGCTCGCGCGCGAACAGGTTGTCGGTGACCGTTGCGCGCGCGATCGCGTGCTGGTTCTCGAACAGCAGGCCGGCCAGCTCGAATGCGCGCTTCTTGCTGGTGGCGTCGACGTCGACCATCACGTTGGTCGGCGGCAGGATGGCGGCGAGACGATTCATGGCGCGCGATCAAAAAACCGCATGCCCGGCATCAGCAGGCTGCTGATGCTCGGGCAGGCCCGGGATTATAGGAAGCACGACTCGAGTGGGTAGCCGCACGGCGAATGCGCACACCGCCCGCCGAGCGCCGATCCGGCGACCCGACCGCGGCAGCGCGACCGTGTCGCACTGTTGCACGAATCGACGCCGCCGGCTCCCCCGCAGGCAGGGGGAGGCCCAGGCGGCGTCGGGATCGATGCGGCGGCGGGCGTGCCGGCTGCCGCGCCGGCTTCAGGCCTGGTCGGCGTGCAGGCGCTTGCCGGCCGCGTGCTGGTGCTCGCGCAGCCTGCCCTTGTGGCGGATGACCTGCCGATCCAGCTTGTCCATCAACTGGTCGATCGCCGCGTACAGATCCTCGCTCGCGTGCTCGACGAAGATGTCGCGGCCCTTCACGCGCAGCGTGACTTCGCAGCGCTGGCGTCGCTCTTTCTCCTTCTGCTTTTCCACGCTCATCAGCACGTTGACCTCGACGACCTGATCGAAGTGCCGGGTGACCCGTTCGAGCTTGGTGAGAACGTACTCGCGAAGCGACGGCGTCACCTCCAGGTGATGTCCGCTGATCGTCAGATTCATCAAGGCCTCCTTTGCGGGCAGGGGTGGGAATCCGGCGGGTGCGGCGGTGGCCCGGCAGCGGTGCATGGCGGTCGTCGCGCTGCACGTGCCGCGGCCCGGCCGCCACCGGCCGGACGCTGGTCAGTGTGCAGCCGAACGGGCGTCGAGGCAAGCGCGTGCGCCGGCGTACACGCGCGGCGGCGACGCTGTACCGGTGCGATAATCCGCGCTTGTCGCCATCGCCTCAGGAGGCAATCGCCTTGGACGCCAGTCACCCTCGGTGACCGTCCGCTTCGCCCAGCGACACGCCGGCGCCTGCAGGCCGCCGCCGGGATCGGGGTGAGACGGTACCCGCCAGATCCACCCCGATCGCCATCGGGTGCTGCGGCGCGCAGCGCCCGCCCTGCCGGAGCCGCCGATGCTCAATGTCTTCACGCTGGCCAACGGCCGCCTGAGCGGCCGGATCTTCGAGCCGCACCGTGACCGCCTGGAGCTGCCGCCGGTCTGGATCGACCTGGAGGGGCCGACGCCGCTGGAGAAGGACTGGGTGCACGCGCAGTTCGGGCTGGCGCTGCCCGAGGACATCATCGACGACGACCTCGAGGAGTCGGCGCGCTTCTACGAGGAGGACAACGGCGAGCTGCACATCCGCTCGGACTTCCTGATCGACGACGACCTCACGCTGCGCAACGTGCGCGTCGCCTTCATCCTGCACCAGAACATGCTGTTCTCGGTCCACACCGAGGACCTGCCGGTGTTCCGGCTGCTGCGCATGCGTGCGCGGCGAATCCCGGCGCTGATCGAGGATTCCAAGGACGTGCTGCTCAAGCTCTACGACGTGCACGCCGAGTACTCGGCCGATGCGCTCGAGGGCATCTACGACAGCCTGGAGCGGGTCAGCGCGCGCGTGCTCGGCAAGGAGGTCGACGACCAGACCGCTGGCGAGGCGCTGTCGGCGATCGCGCGCGAGGAAGACCTGAACGGCCGCATCCGGCGCAACATGATGGACACGCGGCGCGCGGTCAGCTTCAT
>CAZKCJ010000302.1:0-842 GCA_964550885.1 uncultured Rubrivivax sp.
GACGCTGCTGCCGCGCTGCGCGCCGATGCGGCGGCGGCAGCCGACGCAGCCGCAGCCGCACGTTCGGCCGCTGCCTGCTCCTTGGCCTGCAGCCGCTGCGCGTGCGCCGCCGCCCGGTCGCGCCGCAGAGAGTCGTCGAGCGCGGCCTCGCGCTCGCGCAGCACGGCGAGTTCGGCGCGGCGGCGGTCGTCGGCATCACGCTGGCAGGCGCTGACCACGAAGCGCTGCGCGCAGGCGCGCTGCGCATCCTGATACCGCGCCGCGATCGCCGCGCGCTCGGCGCGCAGCGCGGCGCGCTCGTCCGCCGGCGGTGGCTGCGCGATCACCGGCGGCGTCTGCGCGGCCACCGGCAGCGCCAACACCGCCAGCAGCAGCGCGGGCAACGACGCGCGCGGCCACCGTCCTGCGGCGCGGCGCGGTCGCGGCCGCGCCCGCTGCCGCCGCGCCGGCTGCGGACACCACCTCATGTGAGCGCGGTGTCCACCGTGCGCCGGCCGAGCGCCAGGTAGCGCGCGCTGGCCATCTCGCGCAGCCGCGACACCGTGCGCGTGAACTCGTAGGCCAGCGGCCCTTCGGTGTACAGCTGCTCGGGCGCAACCGCTGCCGACACGATCAGGTTGACCTGCCGGTCGTAGAGCACGTCGACCAGCCAGGTAAAGCGCCGCGCCTGGCTGGCGAGTCGCGGCGGCATCTCCGGCACGTCCGACAGCAGCACCGTGTGGAAGCGCGACGCGATCTCGAGGTAGTCGTTCTGCGAGCGCGGGCCGCCGCACAGCTGCGCGAAGTCGAACCAGACGACGCCGCCGGCGCGACGGCGCGCGTGGATCTCGCGCTGCTCGATG
>CAZKCJ010000302.1:852-3636 GCA_964550885.1 uncultured Rubrivivax sp.
CCTCGTCGGCGGTGTCGGCGAGCTGCTCGAAGGCCGCGGCCAGCGCCGCGTCGGCCGCCGGGCCGAGCGGCGTGTGGTAGGTCTGCAGCCGCTCGAGCGCGAGCTGCCGGTAGTCGGTGCCGGCGTCGACGTTGACCACCTCGAGCTGCTGCTGCAGCAGCGCGATCGCCGGCAGGATGCGGTCGCGGTGCAGCCCGTTCGGGTACAGCGCGTCGGGGTGGAAGTTCGAGGTGGTGACGATGCTCACCCGGTTCGCGAACATCGCGTCGAGCAGCCGGTGCAGGATCATCGCGTCGGTCACGTCGGCGATGTGGAACTCGTCGAAGCAGATCAGCCGGAAGCGCCGCGCGATCCGCCGGCCCAGCTCGTCCAGCGGGTCCGGTGTGCCGCGCAGCTCCTGCAGCTCGCGGTGCACCTCGCGCATGAACTCGTGGAAGTGCAGCCTTGTCTTGCGCTTCAGCGGCACCGAGCGGAAGAAGCAGTCCATCAGGAAGCTCTTGCCCCGGCCGACGCCTCCCCACATGTACACGCCGCGCGGGATCGGCGGGTGGCGCAGCATCTTCGCGAGCGCGTTGCCGCGCCGCTTCAGATAGCCGATCCACTCGTTCTCGCAGCGCTCGAGCGCGTCGACCGCGCGCAGCTGCGCCGGGTCGGGGTGGTAGCCGCGCTCGGCGAGCGTGCGCTGGTACAGCTCGCGAACGCCCATCGCGTCGACGGTGCGTTCAGAAGTTCAGCGTACGCTTGTCCACCGCGAGCGCGGCTTCCTTGGTCGCCTCGCTCAAGCTCGGGTGCGCGTGGCAGATGCGCGCGAGGTCCTCGCTGCTGGCGCGGAAGGCCATCGCGACCACGCCTTCGGCGATCAGCTCGCTGGCCAGCGGGCCGATCACGTGCATGCCGAGGATCTCGTCGGTCGCCGCGTCGGCCAGGATCTTGACGAAGCCGGTGGTGTCGCCGAGCGCGCGCGCGCGGCCGTTGGCCAGGAACGGGAAGCTGCCGGCGCGGTAGGCTCGGCCCGCGGCCTGCAGCTGCCGTTCGGTCTGGCCGACCCAGGCGATCTCCGGGCTGGTGTAGATCACCCACGGGATCAGGTTGAAGTCGACGTGGCCGTGCTGGCCGGCGATGCGCTCGGCCACCGCCACGCCCTCCTCCTCGGCCTTGTGCGCGAGCATCGGCCCGCGCACCACGTCGCCCACCGCCCAGATGCCGGGCACGCTGCTGCGGCAGTCGGCGTCGACGACGATCGCGCCGCGCTCGTCGAGCTGCAGGCCGACCGCCTGCGGGTTCAGCCCGTCGGTGTTGGGCACGCGGCCGATCGACACGATCAGCTGGTCGACCTCGAGCGTGTGCGCCGCCCCCTTGGCGTCGGTGTAGGGCACGCTCACGCCCTTCTTGCCGACCTTGACCGCGCCGACCTTCACGCCCAGCTCGATTCTCAGGTTCTGCCTGGCAAAGGCCTTCCACGCCTCCTTCGCGACCTGCTCGTCGGCGGCGCCGAGGAAGTCGGGCAGCGCCTCGAGGATCGTCACGTCGGCGCCGAGCCGGCGCCAGACCGAGCCCATCTCCAGGCCGATCACGCCGCTGCCGATCACGCCCAGCTTCCTAGGCACCGCGCCGATGCGCAGCGCGCCGTCGTTGCTGAGCACGCGCTCCTCGTCGAAGGGCAGCCCGGGCAGCGCGCGCGCGCTCGAGCCGGTGGCGACGATCACCTGCTTCGCGTTCAGCGTGTCCTCGGCCGCACCGCTGACCTTGAGCTCGAAGCCGCCGTCGACCGCGCGGACGAAGGAACCACGGCCGTGGAAGAAGGCGACCTTGTTCTTCTTGAACAGGTACAGGATGCCGTCGTTGTTCTGCTTCACGACCGCGTCCTTGCGCGCGACCATCTTCGCCGCGTCGATGCTCAGGCCCTTCAGCCCGATGCCGTGCTCGCCGAAGTGCTTGGCCGCGTGCTCGTAGTGCTCGCTGCTTTGCAGCAGCGCCTTGCTCGGGATGCAGCCGACGTTGGTGCAGGTGCCGCCCGGCGCGGGGCCGCCGGCGGCGTTGGTCCAGGCGTCGATGCAGGCGGTGGCCAGGCCGAGCTGCGCGCAGCGCACCGCCGCGATGTAGCCGCCGGGACCGCCGCCGATGACGACGACATCGAATTGCTTGGCCATGGTGTGTCAGGAAGAAGAGGATTCAGCCGGGGGTCATTCCGCCGGAACGAAGATCCACAGCAGCAGGTAGATCACGAGGCCGGTGCCGCCGAAGACGAACAGCACGGCGACCAGCAGCCGCCAGATCCACGACTCGACCCCGGTCGCGCGCGCGAGGCCGCCGCACACGCCGCCGATCCAGCGGTCGTCGCGGCTGCGGCGCAGGCGGTTCATGCACGTCGCGGCCTCGTTCAGCGCCGGCGGCGGCTCGAGCAGCCGCGCCTTCGCCCGCTCGAACTCGTCGTCGCTGAGCGCGCCGCGTTCGCGCAGCTCCTGCAGCCGCGCGAGTTCGTCGATGAAGCCCATCGCTGCGCCCGCGCTCAGATGTCGAACAGCAGCCGCGCCGGATCCTCCAGCGCTTCCTTCATCGCGACCAGGCCGAGCACCGCCTCGCGGCCGTCGATGATCCGGTGGTCGTAGCTCAGCGCCAGGTAGTTCATCGGCCGCACCACCACCTGACCGTTCTCGACGACGGCGCGCTCCTTGGTCGCGTGCACGCCGAGGATCGCGCTCTGCGGCGGGTTGATGATCGGGGTGGACAGCATCGAGCCGAACACGCCGCCGTTGCTGATCGAGAAGGTGCCCCCGGTCAGCT
>CAZKCJ010000303.1:0-3630 GCA_964550885.1 uncultured Rubrivivax sp.
GCGGCCGTCGGCGGCGCCGCCCTCCTCGACCACGCCCTTCGGCCGGTTCGCGTTGTTGGCCTGCAGCGCCGCGCGCACGTCGTCGCTGCTGATCCCCAGCTCGGCCAGCGCCAGCGGGTTCAGCTCGACCCGCACCGCCGGCTGCGAGCCGCCGCCCAGGGTCACGTCGCCGATGCCCGGCACCTGCAGCAGCCGCTGGCCGATGATGTTGTTGACCGCGTCGTAGATCTGCCCGGGGGTGCGCGTCTTCGAGGTCAGCGCGAGGATCAGGAAGGGCCGTGCCGCCGGGTTGGCCTTGCGGTAGCCGGGGTTGCTGCGCAGGTTGGCCGGCAGGTCGCTGCGCGCCGCCTGGATCGCCGCCTGCACGTCGCGGGCGGCGCTGTCGATGTCGCGGTCCAGGTCGAACTGCAGCACCACCCGGGTCGAGCCGCTGCGGCTGCTCGAGCTCATCTCGGTCACGCCGGCGATCGCGCCGAGCCGGCGCTCCAGCGGCGTGGCCACGGTGCGCGCCATGTCCGCCGGGCTGGCGCCGGCCATGTTGGCGCTGACGAAGATCACCGGGTAGTCGACCGCGGGCAACCGCGCGACCGGCAGCACGAAGTACGCGGCGACGCCGGCCAGCGCCAGCCCCAGCGTCAGCAGCACGGTCGCGATCGGCCGCTCGATGAAGGGCCGCGACAGGTTCACTGCGGCTCCGGCGGCGGCAGCGCGGCGGCGCCCGCGCGCGGTCCGGCGGAATCGTCCGGCGCCGGCGCAGCGTCGTCGTCGGGCGACGCGCGCCAGCCCAGGCGCCGGCCGACGCGGTCGAACCACAGGTAGATCACCGGCGTGGTGAACAGCGTCAGCAGCTGCGACAGCAGCAGCCCGCCGAAGATCACGATGCCCAGCGGCCGGCGCAGCTCGGCGCCCTCGCCCCAGCTCGCCATCAGCGGCACCGCCGCGGCCAGCGCCGCCAGCGTGGTCATCAGGATCGGTCGCAGCCGCAGCAGCGCCGCCTGGTGGATCGCCTGCTGCGGGCTCAGGCCGCGCCGCCGCGGCGCCGCGTCGCCGTCGGCCGCGAGCCGGCCGCGCTCGGCGTCGAGCGCGAAGTCGATCATCATGATCGCGTTCTTCTTGACGATGCCGATCAGCAGCACCAGCCCGATGATCCCGACCACGTCCAGCGCGTGCCCGGTCAGCCACAGCGCGAGCAGCGCGCCGATGCCGGCCGAGGGCAGCGTCGACAGGATCGTCAGCGGGTGCACGTAGCTCTCGTACAGCACGCCCAGCACGATGTACACGCACACCACCGCGGCCAGCATCAGCCACAGCTGGTTGCCCAGCGCGCGCTGGTAGGCGCCGGCAGCGCCGGTGAAGCGCAGCGTGATCGACGCCGGCAGCCCTTCGGCCTGCGCGGCGGCGCGCACTGCGGCGACCGCCGCGCCCAGGCTGACCCCGGGCGCCGGGTCGAAGCCGACGGTGGCCGCCGGGTACTGGCCGACCCGCTGCACCTGCAGCGGCGCCGGCTGCTCGCTGATCCGCGCGAACGAGCCCAGCGGCGCGGTGCCGCCGCTGCCGGTGCGCACCGGCAGCTCGCGCAGCGTCTGCAGGCTGGCCGCGTCGGTGCGCGCGGCCTCGAGGATCACCCGGTACTGGCTGGTCTCGCCGAAGATCGTCGCGACGATGCGCTGGCCGAAGGCGCTGTACAGCGTGTTGTCCAGCGCGCTCGCGGTCACGCCCAGGCGCGCGGCGGTGTCGCGATCGACCTGGATCATCGCCGCCGGGCCGCTGGCGCCGGCGTCGGTGGCCGCCTGGCGCAGCTCGGGCAGGCCGCGCAGCCGCTGCACCAGCCGCTGCGCCCAGGCGTCGACCAGCGCGGTGTCGACCCCCTCCAGGTCGAAGCGGTACGGCAGCGGGCCGGTGCCCGAGTCGATCGTCAGGTCCTGCACCGGCTGCAGGTACAGCACCACCCCGGCCACCTGCTGCGCGACCTGCCGGCGCAGCCGCTGCATGATCGCCGCCTCGCTGTCGCCGAACAGCCGGCCCGGCACCAGGTTGACCACCAGCCGCCCGGAGGACAGCGCGGTGTTGCCGCCGGCGTCGACCCCGACCACCGAGCTGAGCGAGCGCACCGCCGGGTCGGCCAGCACGATCCGCGCGACCTGCGCCTGCAGCGCGGACATCCGCTCGAAGGACACGTCCGGCGCCGCCTGCACCTGGCCCTGCAGCAGCCCGGTGCTCTGCGTCGGGAACAGGTCCTTCGGGATCAGCGCATACAGCAGCACCGTCGCCGCCAGCGTCAGCAGCGCCACGAACAGCGTCAGCCGCTGGTGCGCGAGCACCCAGCGCAGCGCGCGGTCGTAGCCGGCAGTCAGCAGCTGCAGCCTTGGCTGCAGCCAGCGGCCGACGCGGCCGTGCACCGCGTCCGGCGGCTCCAGCCAGCGCGCCGACAGCATCGGCACCAGCGTCAGCGACACCACCGCCGACCACAGGATGGTGATCGCCAGCGTGACCGCGAACTCGCGGAACAGCCGGCCGATCACCTCCTGCATGAACAGCAGCGGGATCAGCACCGCGATCAGCGACACCGTCAGCGACACGATCGTGAAGCCGATCTCGCCGGCGCCGGCCAGCGCCGCCGCCAGCGGCGGCTTGCCCAGCTCGCGGTGGCGCGAGATGTTCTCGATCATCACGATCGCGTCGTCGACGACGAAGCCGCTGGCGATCGTCAGCGCCATCAGGCTCAGGTTGTTCAGCGAGTAGCCGAGCAGGTACATCGCCGCGGCGGTGCCCAGCAGCGAGATCGGCACCGCGATCGACGCCACCAGCGTCGCGCGCAGCGAGTGCAGGAACAGGAAGATCACCAGCACCACCATCGCCACCGCCAGCAGCAGCTCGAGCTGCACGTGCGCGACCGACGCGCGGATGCCCAGCGTGCGGTCGGTGAGCACCGTCAGCCGCACGCTGTGCGGCAGGTCCTGCTGCAGCGCCGGCAGCTGGCGCAGGATCGCGTCGACGGTGGCAATCACGTTCGCGCCCGGCTGGCGCTGCACGTTCAGCACGATCGCCGGGGTCAGCGCGGCCGCCTCGCCCTTGCCCGCCTCGCCCTTGCCCGCGGCGCCGGCGCCGGCCTCTTCGCCGGCCTTGGTGCCGGCCCAGGCGCCGAGCCGCTCGTTTTCGGCGCCGTCGACCACGCGGGCCACGTCCTGCAGCCGCACCGCCGCGCCGCCGGCGTAGGCGATGATCAGCCGGCGGTAGTCGTCGGCGGTGAGCAGCTGGTCGTTGGCGTTGATGCTGTACTGCCGCTTCGGGCCGTCGAAGCTGCCCTTCGCGCTGCTGGCGTTGCCGGCAGCGATCGCGCTGTTGATCGCGTCCAGCCCCAGCCCCATCGCCGCCAGCGCCTGCAGGTTGGCCTGCACCCGCACCGCCGGCCGCTGGCCGCCGGCCAGCGTGACCAGGCCGACGCCGCCGATCTGGCTGATCTTCGGCGCGAGCCGGGCGTCGACCAGCGCCTGCACCTCGGGCAGCGGCAGCGTGTCGGAGCCGACCGCCAGCTGCAGGATCGGCGCGTCGGCCGGGTTGACCTTCGCGTACACCGGCGGCGCCGGCAGGTCGTCGGGCAGCATCGTGCCGGCCGCGTTGATCGCCGCC
>CAZKCJ010000304.1:0-3571 GCA_964550885.1 uncultured Rubrivivax sp.
CGCCGCAGCTTGGTGCAGGTCGCCGCGTCCAGGCCGGCCGCCTGCGCGGCCGCGCGCACCCAGGGGCCGGCCTCGGCATCGGGGCCGAGCAGCAGCGGCCGGCGCGCGCGGCGTGCGGCGAGCGCGCCCAGCAGCGGCGCGGCGCTGAGCGCGACGCCGCGCCGCCCGGGCACGACCGCGTCCATCGACGCCACCCGGTGCAGGTGCGGGTCGACCGTGACCACCGCGTCGAACCACGCGGCCAGCGCCGCGCCGACGTGCCGCTGGCTGACCGCCTCGCCGGGCCGGAAGGCCATGTCCTGGCGCATGTAGCCAAGGTACGGGCTGACCAGCGCGAGCCGGCGCGCGCCCAGCTCGCGCGCCGCCGGCGCGGCGATCAGCAGCTCGGCCAGCCGCTCGTTCGGCCGCTGCAGCCCGCGCAGCAGCGCGACCCGCGCGGGCAGCGCCGGCGGCAGCGGCAGCCGGATCTCGCCGTCGGGGAACGCGTGGCGCTCGATCAGCTGCCAGCGGCAGCCGAGCACCGCCGCCAGCCGGCGCGCGAACGCGCGCTCGTCGGCGAAGGCCAGCAGCAGCTCGACCATCACGCGGCGCGCTGCGGCAGCACCGCCGCCGCTTCGTCCGCCGCTGCGGCGGCCGCTTGCAGCCGCGCGCCGATCAGCGCGCGCAGGTTCGCGGCCAGCGCGCGCCGGTCGGCGTGCAGCGTGCCCTCGGACAGCAGCAGCTCGACGTGCACGCACAGCCCGCGCGCGGCGGCCACCCGCCAGGCGCTGCGCAGCAGCGTGACCTCGCCGGCGAAGTCCACCGCCGGGCTGAACGCCGCCCCCGGCTCGGCGTAGCGCAGCGCGATCGGCTGCACCGGGGTGGCGGTGACCACCGCCGCGTGCAGCAGGTTCGCGTGGAAGGGCAGCGGCAGCGGCCCGCCGCCGGTGGTGCCCTCGGGAAAGATCGCGACCGTGTCGCCGGCCTGCAGCGCCGCGGCCACGTGGTGCACCACCCGCAGCGCGTCGCGCTTGCGGTCGCGCTCGATGAACAGCGTGCCGGCGCCGCGGATCAGCCAGCCCAGCAGCGGCCAGCGCTGCACCTCGGCCTTCGACACGAAGCGCGCGCGCGGCACCACCGCGTGAATCGGGGCGATGTCCAGCCACGACACGTGGTTGGCGACCAGCAGGGTCGCGCCCGGGCGAGGCGTGCCGCTGACCTCCAGGCGCACGCCGAAGCAGCGCAGCAGCCCGCGCGACCACCAGCGCACCCGCTCGGCGCGCCCCGCCGCGTCGAGCGCGGGGAAGCGCAGCGCGACCACCGCGATGCCGTGCAGCAGGTGCAGCGCGGCCGCCGCGATCCGGCCCGCGGCGCGCAGGCCGGCGCTCAGCGCCAAGGGCCGACGGCGCGCACGCCGCTCAAGGCGCCGCCGCCGCGTCGAAGGCGACGGTGCCGGCAACCAGCGTCATGCGCACCCGCCCGGGGATCGCCATGCCGGTGTGCTCGAACGCGAACGGCGTGTGCTTGCCCTGGCTGCGCAGCTCGTCGCGCGTGACCCGCCAGACCGCGTCCGGGTCGAACAGGCACAGGTCGGCGACGCCACCGACGACCAGCCGGCCGGCGCTGGCGGCCAGCGACCCGGCGGCGTCGCCGAGCACGCGCACCGGGTCGCAGGTCACCCGCGCCAGCGTCGTCGCGAGCGGCAGCCGGCGCTCGGCCCCCCACTTCAGCGCCAGCCCGAGCAGCAGCTCGAGCCCGGTCGCGCCGGCCTGCGCCTCGCCGAAGGGCAGCGCCTTCTCGTCGTCGCCGACCGGGTGGTGGTCGGACACCAGCGCGTCGATCGTGCCGTCGGCCAGCGCGGCGCGCAGTGCGTCGCGGTCGGCACCCTGGCGCAGCGGCGGGTTCACGCGCAGGTCGGGGTTGAAGTGGCCGATGTCGACGTCGCTCAGGTGCAGCGAGTTGATGCTGACATCGGCGCTGACCGGCAGCCGCTGCGCCTTGGCTGCGCGCAGCAGCTCGACGCCGGCAGCGCTGGACACGCGGCTGAAGTGCACGCGCGCGCCGGTCGCGCGCACCAGCTCGAACACCGCGTGCAGCGCGATCGTCTCGGCGGCCACCGGCACGCCGGCCAGGCCCAGCCGCGTGGCCACCGCGCCGCTGGCCGCCACCCCCTGGCCCAGGTGCGGATCCTGCGGCCGCAGCCACACCGTGTAGCCGTAGGTCGCCGCGTACTGCAGCGCGCGCCACAGCACCTGGTGGTTGGGCAGCGGCGCGTCGCCCTGCGAGAAGCCGACGCAGCCGGCTTCGGTCAGCTCGGCCATCTCGGCCAGCGCGGTGCCGGCCAGGCCGCGGGTCAGCGCACCCAGCGGCAGCAGCCGGCAGCGGCCGAGCTTGCGCGCGCGCGCCTTGAGCATCTCGACCAGGCCGGGCTCGTCCAGCGGCGGGTCGGTGTCGGGCGGGCAGACCAGGCTGGTCACGCCGCCGGCGGCGGCGGCGGCGAGCTCGCTCTCGAGGTACTCCTGCTGCTCGCAGCCGGGCTCGCGCAGCCGCGCCGCCAGGTCGACCAGCCCCGGCGCGACCACCAGGCCGCTGGCGTCGATCACCCGGTCGGGCTCGAAGCCGGCCGGCGCCGCGCCGATCGCGACGATCCGCCCGGCGGCGATCGCGACCTCGGCCGGCTGGTCGCGCCCCAGCGCCGGGTCCACCACCCGGCCGCCGCGGATCAGCGTCCTCATCGCCATCGCGTCAGGCGAGGTTGCCGGCGACGATCGACAGCACCGCCATGCGCACCGCGATGCCGAAGGTGACCTGCGGCAGGATCACGCTGTGCGGGCCGTCGGCCACCGCCGAGTCGATCTCGACGCCGCGGTTCATCGGCCCCGGATGCATCACGATCGCGTCCGCCTTGGCCAGCGCCAGCCGCTGCGGGGTCAGGCCGAAGCCCTTCGCGAACTCGGCCGCGCTGGGCAGCAGCGCGCCGCTCATGCGCTCGTTCTGCAGCCGCAGCATGATCACCACGTCGGCGCCGCGCAGGCCCTCGGCCAGGTCGTGGCACACGCGCACGCCCAGCGGCGCGAAGTCGGCCGACACCAGCGTGCGCGGGCCGACCACGCGGATCTCGGGCACGCCCAGGATCGACAGCGCGTGGATGTCGGAGCGCGCGACCCGCGAGTGCGCGATGTCGCCGACGATCGCCACCGTCAGCTCCTGCAGCGCCGGCTTGTAGTGGCGGATCGTGTAGGCGTCCAGCAGCCCCTGGGTCGGGTGCGAGTGGCGGCCGTCGCCGGCGTTGACCACGTGCACGTGCGGCGCGCAGGCCTTGGCGATCAGGTACGGTGCGCCGCTCTCGCCGTGGCGCACCACGAACAGGTCGGCGTGCATCGCCGACAGGTTGGCGATGGTGTCGAGCAGGCTTTCGCCCTTGGCGGTGCTCGAGCGCGCGATGTCCAGGTTGAAGACGTCGGCCGACAGCCGCTTCGCAGCGATCTCGAAGGTGGTCCGGGTGCGGGTGGAGTTCTCGAAGAACAGGTTGAACATGCTCTTGCCGCGCAGCAGCGGCACCTTCTTCACCTCGCGCTCGTTGACGCTGAGG
>CAZKCJ010000305.1:0-3565 GCA_964550885.1 uncultured Rubrivivax sp.
GGCAGAGCCACGTGCTGCGCGGCGTGAACCTGCGCATCGAGGCCGGCGAGGCGGTGGGGCTGCTGGGCCGCAACGGCATGGGCAAGACGACGCTGATCCGCGGCATGCTCAGGCTGATGCGCGCGACCACCGGACGCATCGTGGTGCGCGGCCGCGACTGCAGCGCCGAGCGCCCCGATCGCGTCGCGCGCATGGGCATCGGCTACGTGCCCGAAGGGCGCGGCATCTTTCCGAACCTCTCGGTGCGCGAGAACCTGCTGATGGCGGCGCGCCCGGGCCTGCGCGGGCAGTCCGACTGGACCTTCGAGCGGGTGCTCGAGACCTTCCCGCGCCTGACCGAGCGGCTGCATCACGGAGGCAACCAGCTCTCGGGCGGCGAGCAGCAGATGCTCGCGATCGGCCGCGCGCTGATGACCAACCCCGACCTGATCGTGCTCGACGAAGCCACCGAAGGGCTGGCGCCGCTGATCGTGCGCGAGATCTGGGGCATCGTCGCGGGGATCCGCGCGAGCGGGATCGCGTCGCTGGTGGTCGACCGCAACTATCGCGCGGTGCTCGCGCACACCGACCGTTGCGTGGTGCTCGAACGCGGCCACGTGGCGCTCGAAGGCGACTCGAAGTCGCTGGCGGCCGACGAGGGCGCGCTGCAGGCCTATCTCGGGGTTTAGGGCCTGCTCACAGGCCCTGGTCGGGGGTGAACGTCACGATGTGATCGGCGTCGAAGCGCACGCCGATCCGCTCGCCGACCGCGTGGTTGTGGTGGCTCGGCACCAGCGCGAGCAGCGTCTGGCCGCTGGCCAGCCGCAGCGTGTAGAGGAACTGCGCGCCGCGGAAGGCCTTGCGCACCACCTCGGCCTGCATCGGGCTGCTGTCGTCGTGCACGACGTCGTCGGGGCGCAGCAGCACGGTCACCTCGCCGTGCAGGTTGGCGGTGGCGCCGGCGATCGCCTGGTCGGTGCGCAAGTGAATCGGCAGCGTACCCAGTTCGAGATGCACGAAGGTGTTGCCGTCGCGGTGCTCGAGTCGCCCGGGCAGGAACGCGCCGAGGCCGACGAAGTCGGCAACCTGCCGCGTTGCCGGCTGGTGGTAGAGCCGGTAAGGGGTGTCCCACTGCTCGATGCAGCCGGCATCCATGACGCCGACCCGGTCGGCCAGCGCGAAGGCCTCGTACTGGTCGTGCGTGACCAGGAGCGCCGTCGTGCCGTGCCGCTTCAGGATCTCGCGCAGGTCGAGCGCGAGGCGCTCGCGCAGGTCGGGGTCGAGGTTCGAGAACGGCTCGTCGAGCAGCAGGATCGCCGGCGATGGCGCGAGCGCGCGCGCAAGCGCCACGCGCTGCTGCTGCCCGCCCGACAATTCGTGCGGAAAACGCCCGCCGATCCCCGGCAGGCCGACCAGCTCGAGCATCGCGGCCACGCGAGCCGGCCGCTCGGTCACCGGCAGCGCACGCAGCCCGAAGGCGACGTTGGCGGCCACGTCGAGATGCGGGAAGAGCGCGTAGTCCTGGAACACCACCCCCACTCCGCGCTGCTCGGGCTCGACCCACTCGTGCGGCGAGGCCACGCAGCGCTTGCCGATGTGCACCGCGCCGCGGTCGGGCCGCACGAAGCCCGCGATCGTGCGCAGCGCGGTGGTCTTGCCGCAGCCGGAAGCGCCGAGCAGGCAGCCGATCTCGCCGGGGCTCAGCTGGAACGCCAATCCGTCGAGCACACGGACCTCGCGCGTACCCTCATGGAACGCGACGTGCAGGTCGTCGACGCGCAGCGCGGCCGCACCAGGCGCCGCCGGCGGATTCGAAGCCATTGCAAATACCTATAATTCCCGTTCCCGGATTGTAGTGCCAGTCACCCCGTGCAAAGCCGCCCTCCCGAACCGCTTCCCGCTCGCCGCTGGCTGCGCATCGATCCGTCGCTGGGTTTTTCGCCGAGATTGCTCGCCCTCGGCTCGGTGCTCGCCGCGCTCGCGGTGGCCGCGCCGATCGCCGCGGTGCTGTGGCTGGCGTTGGCGCCCGGCGCGTCGCAGGCCGAAGGCACGCTCGCGCACCTGTTCGGCACGGTGCTGCCGTACTACACGATCACCACCGCGAAGCTCGCGGCGGCGGTGCTCGCCGTGGTGCTGCTGATCGGCGTGGGCACCGGCTGGCTGGTCGCCGCCTGCGAGTTCCCGGGCAGGCGCGCACTGTCGTGGATGCTGGTGCTGCCGCTGTCCACGCCCGCGTTCGTGATGGCCTACGCCTACACCGATTTCCTGGCCAGCTTCGGCCCGCTGCAGACCGGCTTGCGCCGGATCACCGGCTGGGAGGTCGGCGACTACTGGTTCCCCGACATCCACTCATGGCCGGCGGCCGGCACCTTCCTCGGGCTCGCGCTGTACCCCTACGTCTACCTGCTCGCGCGGGCGGCGTTCGCCGACCGCAACCCCTCGCTCGCCGAGGCCGCGCGCTCGCTGGGCCTGAGTCGCCGGCGCGTCTGGTGGCGCGTCACCTGGCCGGTGGCCCGGCCCGCGGTGGTCGCCGGCTGCGCGCTGGCGATGATGGAGACGCTGGCCGACTTCGGCACGGTCGCGTACTTCTCGGTCGACAGCTTCACCGCCGGCATCTATCGCGCCTGGCAGGGCATGGGCGATCGCGGCGGCGCGGCGCGGCTGTCGGCGATGCTGCTGGCGATCGTGATCGTGGTGCTCGCGCTCGAGCGCGGTCAGCGCGGGCGGATGCAGTTCTATGTGCGCAGCCCGCGGCCCGAGCCGCGCCGGCGCTTGCACGGCGCGGCCGCCTGGCGCGCGACGCTTGCCTGTGCGATTCCGGTCGTGCTGGGCTTCGTCTTGCCGGCGGCGCTGCTCGCGTGGGCCTGGATCGGCGGCGGCGGCGTGCTCGATGCGCGGCTGCCGCGCTGGATCGCCAACACCGCGCTGCTGGCCGCCTGCGGTGCGGCGATCGTGCTGCCGGTGGCGCTGGTCGCCGCGTATTCGGCGCGCGTCGCCTCGTCGCCCACGCTGCGCGCGGCGCTGCTGTTCTCCAACACCGGCTACGCGTTGCCCGGCGTCGTGCTCGGCGTCGGATTGCTGATCCTGTCGGGGGCGGTGGATCGGGCGCTGGCGCCGCTCACCGGCGCGCTGGGCCTGCCGGCGCTGCTGGCCGGAGGCAGCATCGCGGCGGTGGTCTACGCGTACGCGGTGCGCTTCTTCTCGGTGGCCTACCAGGGCGTCGAGTCGGGGCTGGCGCGCATCAGCCCGTCGATGGATCACAGCGCGCGCAGCCTCGGGCGCCGGCCGCTCGAGGTACTGCGCGAGGTGCACTGGCCGCTGATGCGCCGAAGCGTCGGCGCCGCGTCGCTGCTGGTGGCGATCGACTGCCTGAAGGAGCTGCCGGCGACGCTGGTGCTGCGGCCCTTCGACTTCGACACGCTGGCGGTGATCACCTACCAGTTCGCGTCCGACGAGCGGCTCGCCGAGGCGGCGCTGCCGGCGCTGCTGATCGTGCTCGTCGGCGTGGTGCCGGTGGTCTGGCTGTCGCGCGTCGCGCTCTCGGAGCGGTCGCGAGCTGATGTATAATTGTCGTTTGCAGGCGCGT
>CAZKCJ010000306.1:0-3557 GCA_964550885.1 uncultured Rubrivivax sp.
CAACGCCACCACCGACTACGGCGACGGCGTGGTGGTGCACCACAACGGCTACGTCAACGGCACCACCGCCCTGAACGCGATGGTCGAACTGTTCCCCGATGCCACCTCGCTGGTGGTCGCCGGTGAGAGCGGCGGCTCGATCCCCAGCCCGCTCTACGCCGGCCTGGCCAGCGACGCCGCGATCGCGCACCTGCGACGGCTGGGCGTGACCGCGGTGTGCCTGCTGCCGGTGCAGCAGTTCCTCAGCGAGGAGCGCCTGCTGCGCCTGGGTCTGTCCAACTATTGGGGCTACAACCCGATCGCCTGGTTCTGCCCGCACCCGGCCTACGGCAGCGCCGCGCCGGGGCGCGCGCTGCGCGACGAGCTGCGCACGATGGTGCGGCGGCTGCACGCCGCCGGGCTCGAGGTGATCCTGGACGTGGTCTATAACCACACCGCCGAGACCGACGCGACCGGGCCAACGCTGAGCTGGCGCGGGCTGGACAACGCGCGCTGGTACCGGCTCGACCCGGCCGACCCGGCGCGCTACGACAACCCGTCGGGCTGCGGCAACGCGCTCGACCTGCAGCAGCCGCGCGCGCTGCAGCTGGTCACCGACAGCCTGCGCTGGTGGGTCGAGCAGTTTCACGTCGACGGCTTTCGCTTCGATCTGGCGCCGATCCTCGCGCGCGGCGACCATGGCTTCGAGCCGCGCGCCGCGTTCTTCGCCGCGCTCGCGCAGGACCCGGTGCTCGGCCGCGTGAAGCTGATCGCCGAACCCTGGGACCTGGGCGTCGGCGGCTACCAGCTCGGCGGCTTTCCGGCCGGCTGGCGCGAGTGGAACGACCGCTTCCGCGACGCGACGCGCGCGTTCTGGCTCGGCCACCCGGTCGACCGCGGCGAGTTCGCGCAGCGGCTGTGCGCGTCGGCCGATCGCTTCCAGCATCCGCTGCGCAGCCCGTCGGCGTCGGTCAACTTCGTCACCGCGCACGACGGCTTCACGCTGCGCGACCTGGTCAGCTACGAGCGCCGCCACAACGAAGCCAACGGCGAGGACAACCGCGACGGCGCCGAGCACAACCTCAGCTGCAACGGTGGCGTCGAGGGCGATACCGACGACGCCGCGATACGTGCGCGGCGCGCGCAGCTGCAGCGTGCGCTGCTGGCGACGCTGCTGCTGGCGCAGGGCACGCCGCTGCTGTGCGCCGGCGCCGAGCTGGGCCACACCCAGCGCGGCAACAACAACGCTTACTGCCAGGACAACGAGCTCGGCTGGCTCGACTGGGCCGCGGCCGACCAGGGCCTGATCGACTGGACCGCGGCGCTGATTGCGCTGCGCCGGCGCATCCAGCTGCTGCCCGACCGCTGGCTGAGCGGCGGGCCGGATGCCGACGGCCGCGTCGACCTCGGCTGGCGGCGCGCCGACGGCGCCGAACTCAGTGCGGCCGACTGGCACGACCGCAGCCAGCGCACGCTCGGCGCGCTCTTCGGCAGCCCGGCCGACGGCGGGCCACCGTGGCTGCTGCTGGTCAACGCCGCTGGCGCGGCCGCGCGCTTGCGGCTGCCCGACGGCAGCTGGCGGCTCGCGTGCGACAGCGCCGCCGGCACGATCGCCGCGCCGGCCGCGCCGGATCACGACACTGCGCCGGCCCCACTGCACACCGTCGACTGCGAGCTGCCGCCGCACGCGCTGTGGCTGCTGCGCCGCGAGCCGGCCTGAGGCCCAAGCGCCGACCCGCATCGATGCATCTGCCTCGCGCCAGCGGCATCCTGCTGCACCCGAGCTCGCTGCCCGGCCCGCACGGCAGCGGCGACCTCGGCGACGCCGCCTACCGCTTCGTCGACTGGTTGGTGCAGGCGGGCGTCGCGCTGTGGCAGCTGCTGCCGCTGGGGCTGGCCGGCGCCGGCAACAGCCCGTACGCGAGCCCCTCGGCCTTCGCCGGCAACCCGCTGCTGATCGACCTGCACGAGCTGCAGCGCCACGGCTGGCTGGACGCGGATGCGCTCGCGCCGGCGCCCGCCGCACCGCCCGAGCGGGTCGACTTCGCGACGATGGTGCCGTACCGCGAACGGCGGCTGGCGCAGGCGGCAGCGCGCTTCTTCGCCGCCGGCGCGGCCGATCCGCTGCGACCGCAGTTCGACGCGTTCTGCGCGCGCGAGGCGGCGTGGCTCGACGACTTCGCGTTGTTCGTCGCGCTCAGCGAGGCGCAGACCTGGCTCGACTGGACGCAGTGGGCGCCGGCGCTGGTCGCGCGCGAGCCGCGCGCGCTGCAGGCGGCGGCCGCCCAGCACGCGTCGCGCGTGGCCTACTGGCGCTTCGGTCAGTGGTGCTTCCAGCGCCAGTGGCTGGCGCTGCGCACCTACGCCAACGCGCGCGGCGTGCGCATCGTCGGCGACGCGCCGATCTACGTCGCCGCGCACAGCGCCGACGCGTGGGCGCGGCAGCCGCTGTTCGAGCTCGATCCGCAGGGCCGGCCGATCGAGGTCGCCGGCGTGCCGCCCGACTACTTCAGCGCGACCGGCCAGCGCTGGGGCAACCCGCTGTACCGCTGGAGCGCGCACGCGGCCGACGGCTACGCCTGGTGGGTGCAGCGCTGCGCGCGGCTGTTCGAGCTGGTCGATGCCGCGCGCATCGATCACTTCCGCGGCTTCGTCGCCGGCTGGGCGATCCCGGCGCACGAACCCACCGCGGTGCACGGCCGCTGGCGCGACGGGCCCGGCGCGGCGCTGTTCGACGCGCTGCGCGCGGCGCTGGGCGAGCTGCCGATCGTCGCCGAGGACCTGGGCCTGATCACGCCCGAGGTCGAGGCGCTGCGCCGCCGGCTCGGCTTTCCGAGCATGCGCGTGCTGCAGTTCGCGTTCGGCGGCGCCGCCGACAACCGCTTCCTGCCGCACCACCACCGCGCCGACAGCGTCGTCTACCCGGGCACCCACGACAACGACACCTGCGCCGGCTGGTGGGCCGGCGCGAGCGCGCACGAGCGCGCATTCGCGGCCGCGTACCTCGACGTCGACCCCGGCGCCGACGGACCGGCGGTCGCCGCCGCGCTGACGCGCGCGGCCTTCGCGTCGGTTGCCGACACCGCGATCGTCGCGCTGCAGGATCTGCTCGGCCTGGACAGCAGCGCCCGCATGAACTTCCCCGGCCAGGCCGACGGCTGGTGGGCCTGGCGGCTGGCGCCGGACGCGCTGACGCCGGCGTTGGCCGAGCGCGTCGCCGGCCTCGGCCGGCTGTACGACCGCGCGCCGCCGGGCAAGCTCGCCTGGCCGCGCGCCGGTACCGCGGCACCCGCCCAGTGGAAAGGCGCCCCGCAGGGCGCCTTCCAGCTCGCGCGCGGCGCGGGCTTCAGCGCACGACCGCGATCTGGTCGCGCTTGCCGTCCTTGTAGGTGTACAGAGTCAGCGCGCCGTTCTTGAGGTCGCCCTTCTCGTCGAAGCTGATGTCGCCCGAGACCCCCTTGTAGCCCTCGGTCTTGGCCAGCACCGGCAGGTACTTGGCCGGGTCGGCCGAGCCGGCCTTCTCCATCGCCGCGACCATCACGTTGACCGCGTCGTAGACGTAGGGCGCGTACAGCTGC
>CAZKCJ010000307.1:0-3553 GCA_964550885.1 uncultured Rubrivivax sp.
CTGCGCCAGGTCGAAGGCGTGGCCGGCGTGCACGTGATGGGCCACCGCAACGAGCAGACGCTAGCCGAGATCATCCGCGGCGCGTTCCCCGAGCGCGCCGCACGGGCGGCGACCGGCAGCGCGCAGCCGGCGGTCGAGCGCTAGTGTTGCTGCGTCACTGAGGAAGCCGGCAGCGCGCGGCCGCAGCCTACGGCTGGCCGCAGCGCCGCCGGCGCGATCGGCTCAGCCCGGCGCCTGCGCCTGCGCGACGGCGACCTGCAGCAGCTCGCGGCGGCCGCCGTCGATGCGCACTGCGGTCAGTGCGCCGCCCCACACGCAGCCGGTGTCCAGCGCGAGCAGGTCGGGGCGGTTCACCAGGCCGAGCATCGACCAGTGGCCGAAGGCGATCGGCACGCCGCGGGTGCGCCGGCCGGGCACCTCGAACCACGGCATCGTGCCTGGCGGCGCGCGGTCCAGCCCCTCCTTGGCCTGCAGGTCGAGCCGGCCGTCGGCGCTGCAGAAGCGGATGCGGGTCAGCGCGTTGACGACGAAGCGCCAGCGCGCCGGGCCTTCGAGCGTCGGCTGCCAGCGGTCGGGCTGATCGCCGTACATCAGGCGCAGCAGCGTCGCCGGGTCGGGGCCGCGCAGCTGCGCCTCGACCTCGGCGGCCAGCGCGAGCGTCTGCCCCGCGTCCCACTGCGGCGCGACGCCGGCGTGCACCACCAGCCAGCCGGGCAGCTGCAGCGCCAGCGGCTGCTGGCGCAGCCACTGCAGCCAGTGTTCGCGCTGCGGCGACGCGAGGATGTCGGCGATCGTGTCGCGCCGCCCCGGCGCGCGCGCGCCGCAGGCCACCGCCAGCAGGTGCAGATCGTGGTTGCCGAGCACGCAGCTCGCGGCCGCGCCGAGCGCGCCGATGCGCTGCAGCGTGGCCAGCGAGCGCGGGCCGCGGTTGACCAGGTCGCCGACCAGGGTCAGCCGGTCGCGCGACGGCGAGAAGCCGATTCGCGCGAGCAGCCGCTCGAACGCGTCGCAGCAGCCCTGCAGGTCGCCGACGAGGTAGTGCATGCGCCGATTCTGCTACCCTGCAGTTCCCCGGGCTTCTGATCCCGCCGCGCCCGCCGCGCGGCCGTGCATGGAACTGGCGCTGCTGATCTTCCTGATCTTGCTGAACGGCGCCTTCGCCATGTCGGAGATGGCGCTGACCGCCAGCCGCAAGGCGCGGCTGCAGGTGATGGTCGAGAGCGGCCAGCCTGGCGCGCAGGCGGCGCTGGCGCTGCACGAGAGCCCGACCCGCTGGCTGTCGACGGTGCAGATCGGCATCACCTCGATCGGCATCCTCAACGGGATCGTCGGCGAGGCCGCCTTCGCCGAGCCGCTGGCCGGCTGGCTCGCGTGGCTGCTGCCGCTGAAGCCGCGCGCGGCGGCGCTGACCGCGACCGCGCTGGTGGTCGCGGTGATCACCTTCCTGACGATCATCTTCGGCGAGCTGGTGCCCAAGCGCATCGGCCAGATGTACCCGGAGGCGGTCGCGCGGGTGGTCGCTGCGCCGATGAACGGGCTGTCGCTGGTCGTGCGCCCGTTCGTCTGGGGGCTGTCGGTCAGCACCGAGGCGGTGCTGCGGGTGCTGGGCGTGCGCGACGCGCCGGTGCGCAGCGTGACCGAGGAGGAGATCGCCGCGAGCCTGGAGGAGGGCCTGGACGCCGGCGTGATCGAGGCGCAGGAGCACCAGATGGTGCGCAACGTGTTCCGGCTCGACGAGCGCCAGATCGGCTCGATGATGATCCCGCGGATCGACATCGTCTGGCTGGACGCGACCGCACCCTTCGACCAGATGCTGCAGCGCATGGCCGAGACCGGCCGCTCGCGCTACCCGGTGTGCCGCGGCAGCCTGGACGACGTGATCGGCGTGGTCTCGGCGCACACCCTGCTGCCGTTGCTGGCGCACGGCGAGACGCCGGACCTGGCCGCGCACATCAGCGCGCCGGTGTTCGTGCCCGAGACGCTGACCGGGATGGAGCTGCTCGAGCACTTCAAGCGCAGCATCGCGTCGATCGTGTTCGTCGTCGACGAGTACGGCGCGGTGCAGGGCATGATCACCGACCGCGACCTGCTCGAGGCGATCACCGGCGAGCTGACCGCGCCGGTCGGCGAGGAGGCCTGGGCGACCCAGCGCGCCGACGGCAGCTGGCTGCTCGACGGCCTGATCCCGATCCCCGAGCTGAAGGACCGGCTCGGGCTGAAGGAGGTGCCCGAGGAGGAGCGCGGCCGCTACAACACGCTGGCCGGCATGGTGATGCTGCTGCTGGGCCGCTTGCCGGACACCGCCGACACCGTCGACTGGGAGGGCTGGCGCTTCGAGGTCGTCGACCTGGACGGCAAGCGCGTCGACAAGCTGCTGGTGCAGCGGATCGACGCCGGGCAGCCGGCGTGATCCACCCGGGGCTGCACCGCCAGCCGGCGGCGCTGGACCGGCGGCTGCACCGCGAGCTGCGCGTGCACCAGCCGCAGCCCGACTGGTCGTTCACCGCCGGGCTGAACGCGCTGCCCATCGTTGGCGCCGAGTTCGGCGACGCCTGCCGCGAGTACCCGATCCTGTTCGTGCGCGCGCCGGCCGACGAGCAGGGCCGCGCACAGGTGCTGCCGATCGCCGCGCTCGGCCTGGCCGCCGGCGAGAACCTGTACCTGGACGGCACGCGCTGGCGCGCGCAGTACCTGCCGGCGCTGCTGCGGGCGTACCCGTTTGGGCTCGGCCGGCTCGGCGACGACGGTCGCGCGCTGCTGACGATCGACCTGGCCTGGAGCGGCCTGTCGCGCACCGAGGGCACGCCGCTGTTCGACGTCGACGGCGAGCCGGGCCCGGCGCTGCGCGAGCTGCGCGAGCAGCTCGAGCGCTTCGAGCAGCAGCGCCAGCGCACCCGCGAGCTGTGCCGGCTGCTGCTCGACCTGCAGCTGCTGCGCGCGGTGCGGCTCGACGCCACGGTCGACGGCGGCGAACCGCTGCGGGTCGAGGGCTTCCTCGCGGTCGACGAGGCGAAGCTCGCGCAGCTCGAGGACGCGGCGCTGCTGGCGCTGGTGCGCTCGGGCGTGCTCGCGCTGCTGCACGCGCACCAGGTCTCGCTGGGCAACCTGCGCAAGCTGCTGCAGTGGCGGCTGCAGCGCGACGCCGGCGCGCCGGCCTGAACCCGGGCGGGCGCCGCGCTACGATCGGGCCGACATGCGCAGCTTCGACGACACCCAGGGCCAGCGCTGGCAGGCGGCGCTGCTGGAGGCCTCGTACGGCGACATCCTGCTGGTGTTCAGCCCGCTGCAGGGCGGCGAGCCGCGCCAGACGGTGATGCCGACCCCGACCCTGGTCGACGGCACCGCGGCGCTCGCCGAACTCGACGACGACGGCCTGCGCGCGCTGCTGGCCGAGTCGGTGCCCTGGGACCACCAGGCCGGGGTCGAGCGCGCGCAGGCCGCGCACGGCAGCCAGGGCCGCACGGCGGGCTTCAGCATCAGCCGCAGCAAGCCCGACTGAGCCTACTTCCGGCAGTTGACCGCTTTGTGCCGCTGGCAAGACCGCATGAACAGT
>CAZKCJ010000308.1:0-3542 GCA_964550885.1 uncultured Rubrivivax sp.
AAACCCGCGCCGATGCTTGCTCTGCGGCGCGTTCAGCGGTCAAAGTTCGGCCTAGCTGCCGAACACCTTCTTCAGCAGGTCGGTGGAGCGCGCGACCGGGTTGGTGCGGATCTGCTTTTCCTCCTGGCCGACCAGGTAGTACAGGCCGTCCAGCGCCTTCTCGGTCACGTAGCGGTTCAGGTCGAGCGACTGCTTGCTCACCATCGGCACCGCCTCGTAGCGGCCGATCATCTGCTGGTACGCGCGGGTCGCGCCGACTTCGTCGACCTTCTTCGCCACCACCGGCTCGAAGGCGGCGTACAGCTTGTCGTGGGTCTTGCGCCGGAAGAAGTCCGTGGCCGCGGTGTCGCCGCCGGTGAGGATGCCGCGCACGTCCTCGAGCGTCATGCTGCGGATCGCGTCGCCGAAGATGTCGGCGGCCAGCGGCGCGGCCGCCTCGGCGGCGCGGTTCATGCTCAAGATGAACTCGTCGACCTGCTCCTTGTAGCCGATCTTGCTCGCCAGCTTGGCGACCTTCTGCAGGCCAGCCGGCATCAGGATCTTGACCGCCTGGTTGCCGAAGTAGCCGTCGCTGCGCCCCAGGCTGGCGATCGCGCGCTCGGTGCCCACTGCCAGCGCCTCCTTGATGCCGGCGGTGTCGGTGCCGGGATTGCCGCTGCCGGCGGCGCGCGTCGTGCTGCTGGCCTGCGGCAGCTTGCCGAGCTGCTTGCTCAGGTCGTCGAGCTGGGGCAGCTGGGCCAGCGCCGCCGGCGCGAGCGGACTGGTGGCGGCGATCGCCAGGATCAGGTGTCGGCGCTTCATCGGGCGGAAAGGGTGCGGGCGGACGGGGTGCGGGCGGAAAGGGTGCGGGTGGACTGGATGCGGCCCGGCCACGCGCCGGCCCGCCGGAGTATCCGCCAGCGCGCCAACCCGCACGCGGCGGGCCGGCTGCGGTCGAGGCGGCCGCCCCCCGAAGGCTGGGCGGACCGGGTGGTCCGGCGCGCAAGTTGCCGGTCCACGCGGTGGGGGCTCCAACGAACGAGGGCCACCCGCGGGTGGCCCTGCTGCTGCGGCGAAGCCGCGCGACGCTCAGCCGGCGCGGCGGCGGCGGCCGACGAAGCCCATCACCACCAGCAGCGCCGCGCCCGACAGCGCGTAGGCCGAGGGCTCCGGCACCGCGGTCATCACGCGGATGTGGTCGCCGGGGTTGCTGGCCATCCAGTCCAGCGTCAGCACCTTACCCGACTTCGTGACTGTATCGGTGTTGGATTCGAGGCCAACGAGGGTCGGGTAGTTGTAGGTAACGCCCAGCTTTTCGAATGACGCCGTGCTCACCAGTTCGCTCTTTACGTCGTGCACGAACAGGATCGGCTGGTCGAAGGTGATCGTGCCGTTGGCGCCTAGCGAGTTCTTGGGATCCCAGAACACGAACCACGAATTCACCGCCTGGCCCAACCAGGTGCCGGTGCTCTCGTAGAACCAGTACACGTTGCTGTTGTCGTTGATGTTGTCGTTGCCGATCGGCCCGCCGAGCGTGTACTCGGTGAACGTGCGGTTCAGGCTGGCGGTCGGGTTGGCGGCAAAGGCAGTGCCGGCGATCAGGGCACAGGCGGCGGCGATCAGATGGCGCTTCATGTGGGCTTCCTTGTCGGTTCTGGTGGATGGTGGTCGGCGCAGTGCGCCGGGCCGTGCGGTGCACTCTAGCGAAGCGACTGCGGCGCCGGTACCCCCCGAGTGCGGGGTTTGCCGTTCGGCAGCGGCGTCCCCACGGACCGGCGCCGCAGGCGCAGCGGCGAGCGCGGCCAGCGGCCGGCGCCGCCGCTCGCCCGGCGCGCCAGCTCCGGGCTGATCGGGCGCCGACCCGGGCGCCGGCGCTCAACGCACTGCCCTCGCGCGGTGCGCGGCGGGCTGAGCGCTGGGGCGCAGCCCGCCGCGCTCAGCCCGCCAGCGCCTGCAACTGCGCGAGCAGCGCCTGCGCCGCCTGGCGCTCGGCGCCGGCGGCGGCCTTCGCGTAGGGCGCCAGCACGAACTGCGCCTGGTCGCGCACCGACTGCCACAGGTGCGGCGCCGGCACCCGCCGCGCGAGCTCGTCGAAGCCCGACGCCACCGTCGGCTGCGCCTGGGCCAGCGCGCCCGCGGCCACCGCCTCCAGCCAGCGCAGCTCGACCAGCCCGACCACGGACCAGAAGTCCGGCGCCTGGGTGACCGCCGCCTGCAGCGACTGGCGCGCCGCGCCGATGCGCGCGGGCGCGATCGCCACCCCGACCTGGCCCTGCAGCGCAGCCAGCCGCAGCTCGCCGGCAATCGCGTTCATCACCGGGTAGAACAGGTTGGGCGCGCCCTCGGCCAGCGCCAGCGCCTGCGCGCGGCCGTAGTGCTCGGTCATCCGGCGCAGCGCGTCGTCGGCCGCCTTGCCGCCGCCGCTCATCGCCAGCCGCTTCCAGGCCGAGGCGAGCAGGTTCTGGCGCTCGACCGTGGGCTGCAGCGCAACCAGCTGCTCCAGGTGGCGGATCGCCGCGTGGATCTCGCGCCGGCCGTGGCCGGCGTCGGCGCGCCCGGCGCCGCGGCGGGCGAGCAGGTTGGCCCACTGCTCGGCCGCGCGCAGCGACGCGCTGCCGTCCTCGGCGCGCTGCGCGCGCGCGTACCAGTCGATCGCGGCGTCGAGCTCGCCGCACTCGGCGTAGGCCAGCCCGAAGGCCTCGGCGACCGCGCCGATGCTGCCCCACTGCGCCTCGTGCCGCGCCTGCAGCGCGCGCAGCCGCTGCAGCCGCCGCCGGCGCAGGGTCTGCAGCCGCCTGGCGTCGCTGCGGTCGTCGCCGTGGCGCGCGTCCAGCGCCTCGGCTTCGAGCGTCAGCGCCAGGCTGCTGGGCGTCCACAGCTCGGGCAGCGCGGCGGCGGCGGCGTCTTCGTGCTGCGGCGGCACGAAGCGCCAGTCCGGGTCGCCGTAGCACTGGTACGCGGCCCAGGTGTTGCCAGCCTTGCGCGCCTCCCAGGCCGCGCGGCGCGCCGCGCCGACCGCGTCGATGAAGCGCTCGCCGGCCAGCAGCCGCGCGTAGAAGGCGGCGGCGAAGCGCTTGGCCGGGTCGTCCTCGACCGCCCAGCCGGCCGCGACCACGCAGCGCACGCCTTCGCGGATCAGCTGCTCGGCCACGCCGGCGGCGAAGCGCGCGCGCTCGGCCCCCAGGCCGCCACCCGCACCCTGGATCCGGCCGACGAAGCAGCAGTTGATGAACACCAGCTCGGGCACGGTGCGCATCGCGCGCACTTCGGCCGGCCCCAGCAGGCTGTCGTTGGACAGGACCACGCCGCCGATGCCGTCGGCGCGGAACTCGCCGTGCCCGGCCACGTGCACGATCCGCAGCGGCTTGGCCAGCAGCGCGTTGACCACCTGCAGCGCGTCGGGGCCGAGCAGCAGCTGGGTCTTCGGGCCCAGCACCTTGGCGACCTCCTGCGCCTCGGCGCGCGCCGCCGGCAGCGGCCCGAAGCGCGCCGGGTCGGCCTGCGGCTCGCCGATCACCAGCACCGCGTCGTCGCGCCCGGCACCCACCGGCTGGCTGCGGAAC
>CAZKCJ010000309.1:0-3534 GCA_964550885.1 uncultured Rubrivivax sp.
CGAGATGGGCGTGGTCCACCGGCGGATCGAGCGCACCGACGCCGCCACCACCGACGCGCTGGCGGCCTTCGGCGCCGCCACGGTGCACGAGGCGATGGGCCGCGTCGGCCTGATGAAGCCGTACCTGCGGCCGATCTACGCCGGCGCGCAGGTCTCCGGCACCGCGGTGACGGTGCTGCTGCACCCGGGCGACAACTGGATGCTGCACGTGGTGGCCGAGCAGATCCAGGCCGGCGACGTCGTCGTCGCTGCGCTGTCCGCCGAGTGCACCGACGGCTTCTTCGGCGACCTGCTGGCCACCAGCTTCCAGGCGCGCGGCGCGCGCGCGCTGGTGATCGACGCCGGCGTGCGCGACGTGCGCACGCTCACCGAGATGCGCTTCCCGGTGTGGAGCCGCGCGATCTCGGCCAAGGGCACGATCAAGGCCACGCTCGGGTCGGTCAACATCCCGGTGGTCTGCGCTGGCGCGCTGGTGCATCCGGGCGACGTGATCGTCGCCGACGACGACGGCGTGGTCTGCGTGCCGCGCGCGCTGGCGGCCAAGGCGCTGGCCGCGGCGCGCACGCGCGAGGCCAACGAAGGCGACAAGCGCGCGAAGCTGGCCAGCGGCGTGCTCGGGCTGGACATGTACCAGATGCGCGAGCCGCTGGCGCGCGCCGGGCTGAAGTACCTCGACTGACGGCGCGCACCGAGCCCCACTTCCGACCCGCAACGCAGGTGAACATCGCGCTGATCGGCTACGGCGAAGTCGGCCGCATCCTGGCCGAGGACCTGCGCGCGCGCGGCTGCGCGGTCGCCGCGTACGACCTGCTGCTCGACAGCGACCACGGCGAGCCGCTGCGTGCGCACGCGGCGGCGCACGGCGTGCTGCTGGGCGAGGCGCCGGCGCAGGCGGTGCATGGCGCCGGGCTGGTGATCTCGGCGGTCACCGCGAGCCAGGCGGTCGCGGTGGCTTCGGCGTGCGCGCCGGCGCTGGCGCCGGCGGCCTTCTTCCTCGACCTGAACTCGGCGTCGCCCGGCGCGAAGGCGCGCGCCGCCGCGGTGGTCGACGGCGCCGGCGCCCGCTACGTCGAGGCGGCGGTGATGACCAGCGTGCCGCCGTACCGGCTGCGGGTGCCGCTGCTGCTGGGCGGCGCGCACGCGGCGGCGCTGCAGCCGCGGCTGCAGGCGCTGGGCTTCGCGGCGCAGGTCGCGAGCGGCGAGCTCGGGGTGGCGAGCGCGACCAAGATGTGCCGCAGCGTGATCATCAAGGGACTGGAGGCGATGGTGATCGAGAGCTTCACCGCCGCGCGCCACTACGGCGTCGAGGACGCGGTGCTGGCGTCGCTGCACGAGACCTTTCCCGGCGTCGACTGGCAGCGGCAGGCGAGCTACTTCTTCCAGCGCGCGATCGAGCACGGCCGCCGCCGCGCCGAGGAGATGCGCGAGGTCGCGCAGACCGTGCGCGAGGCCGGGCTCGAGCCCTGGAGCGCCGCCGGCACCGCCGAGCGCCACGCCTGGGTCGCCGACCGCGCCGACGCGGGCTGCTTCGGCGTGCGCGGTGCCGCCGGCTTCGCGCGCAGTGCCGACTGGCGCACCGAAGCCGACCGCATCCTCGGCCGCCAGCAGGGAGCTTGAGCCATGGGCAGACCCACCACCGGACCGTTCGCGAAGACCGTCGGCTGGCTCGACTGGTACGACGGCCCGGCGCAGCCGCGCCTGCAGCTGCCACCGGGCGCGGTCGACGCGCACTGCCACGTGTTCGGCCCCGGGGCCGAGTTCCCGTACGCGCCCGAGCGCAAGTACACGCCCTGCGACGCGGGCAAGGAGCAGCTGTTCGCGCTGCGCGACCACCTCGGCTTCGCGCGCAACGTGATCGTGCAGGCCACCTGCCACGGCGCCGACAACAGTGCGCTGGTCGACGCCTGCCGCGCGGCGAACGGCCGCGCGCGCGGGGTCGCGACCGTGCGCCGCAGCGTGACCGACGCCGAGCTGCGGGCGCTGCACGACGCCGGCGTGCGCGGCGTGCGCTTCAACTTCGTCAAGCGGCTGGTCGACTTCACGCCCAAGGACGAGCTGCTGGAGATCGCCGGCCGGATCAAGGCGCTGGGCTGGCACGTGGTGATCTACTTCGAGGCGGTGGATCTGCCCGAGCTGTGGGACTTCTTCAGCGCGCTGCCGACCACCGTCGTCGTCGACCACATGGGCCGGCCCGACGTCAGCCAGCCGGTCGACGGCCCCGAGTTCGAGCTGTTCCTGAAGTTCATGCGCGAGCACGCCAACGTCTGGAGCAAGGTCAGCTGCCCCGAGCGGCTGAGCTTCAGCGGACCGCCGGCGCTGGACGGCGAGCAGCACGCGTACGTCGACGTGGTGCCGTTCGCGCGGCGCGTCGTCGAGACCTTCCCCGACCGCGTGCTGTGGGGCACCGACTGGCCGCACCCGAACCTGAAGGGCCACATGCCCGACGACGGCCTGCTGGTGGACTACATCGCGCAGATCGCGACCACCCCCGAGCTGCAGCGCAAGCTGCTGGTCGACAACCCGATGAGGCTGTACTGGCCCGAGGAGGCATGAGATGGCGCTGGACAAACCGTACCGGGACATCCCGGGCACGACGATCTTCGATGCCGACCAGTCGCGCAAGGGCTACTGGCTGAACCAGTTCTGCATGAGCCTGATGAAGGCCGACAACCGCGCGCACTTCAAGGCCGACGAGCGCAAGTACCTGGACAGCTGGCCGATGACCGAGGCGCAGAAGCAGGCGGTGCTCGCGCGCGACCTGAACCGCTGCATCGCGCTGGGCGGCAACATCTACTTCCTGGCCAAGATCGGCGCGACCGACGGCAAGAGCTTCCAGCAGATGGCCGGCAGCATGACCGGCATGAGCGAGGCCGAGTACCGCGACATGATGATCCGCGGCGGCCGCTCGGTCGCCGGCAACCGCCGCCTCGGCGAGGACGGCGACGCCCAGCCGCAGCACCAGCCGCAGGGCGCGGCCGGCGCGCAGCGGGCAGGGGGCTGAGATGGCGCGCATCACCGCATCGGTCTACACCAGCCACGTGCCGGCGATCGGCGCGGCGGTCGACCTGGGCAAGACCGGCGAACCGTACTGGCAGCCGCTGTTCCACGGCTACGAGCGCTCGAAGGAGTGGCTGCGCGCGAACACCCCCGACGTCGTCTTTCTGGTCTACAACGACCACGCGACCGCGTTCTCGCTCGAGATCATCCCGACCTTTGCGATCGGCACCGCCGCCGACTTCGCGCCGGCCGACGAAGGCTGGGGCCCGCGGCCGGTGCCCAAGGTGATCGGCCACCCGGAGCTCGCGTCGCACATCGCGCAGAGCGTGATCCAGGAGGACTTCGACCTGACGATCGTCAACAAGATGGACGTCGACCACGGCCTCACGGTGCCGCTGTCGCTGATGTGCGGCCAGCCCGACGCCTGGCCCTGCAGGGTGATCCCCTTCGCCGTCAACGTGGTCCAGTACCCGGTGCCCGCCGGGCGGCGCTGCTTCGCGCTCGGCCAGGCGATCCGGCGCGCGGTCGAGAGCTTCG
>CAZKCJ010000310.1:0-3529 GCA_964550885.1 uncultured Rubrivivax sp.
GCGTGATGCGCGCGGCCAACGACCAGCTGCTGCTGGCTGCCGGCGACACGCTGGTGCTGACCGGCCTGCCCGAGGCGCTCGCGCTGGCCGAAGAAAAGCTGCTGGCGCCGGCTTAAACGGTGCCGCCGGCAGCGGCAGACTGCGCCCGCAACCGCTGCCCGACGAACCGACCCGAAGATGAACCAGCACCCGGACCACGGCGACGACCGCGACGACCCGTGGGCGGCGGCGCGCAGCCGGCTGCTCGACGCGATCGAGCTGGGCTTCGCGCAGACCGCGGCGCACACCGGCATCGCCGCGCTGCCGCCGGCGGTGCGGGCGGCGATCGCCGCGGTGCCGCGCCACCGCTTCGTCGACGACGCGCTGCGCGTCGCCGCCTACGACGACCGGCCGCTGCCGATCGGCCATGGGCAGACGATCTCGCAGCCATTCATCGTCGCGCTGATGACCGCGCTGCTCGAGCTGCAGCCCGGCGACCGCGTGCTCGAGATCGGCACCGGCTGCGGCTACCAGGCGGCGGTGCTCGCGCAGCTGGCCGCGCGGGTCGACAGCGTCGAGCTCGTGCCCGCGCTGGCCGCACGCGCCGCCGCGACCCTGGCCGGGCTGGGCATCATCAAGGTCGCAGTGCATGCCGCCGACGGCCACCTGGGCTGGCCGCCGCAAGCGCCCTACGACGCGGTGATCGCCACCGCCGCCGCGCCGGCATTGCCGCCGGCCTGGGTCGAGCAGCTGGCGCCGCTGGGGCGCCTGGTCGCGCCGGTGGGCGCGCAGCACGACCTGCAGTGGCTCGAAGTGCTGCGCAAGGACGCCGCCGGCCAGGTGCAGCGCCAGCGCACGATCGGCGTGCGCTTCGTGCCGCTGGTCGGCCGGCGGCGGTGAGCGCGCGACGGCAGCGGCCCCGCGCGACGCTCGCCACCGCGCCTGCGGCGGCGCGAGCCACGCGGTCACTTCGATGCAGAAGCGAGTGGCGCGCGACGGAGCCTTGTGCATCAAGCCTGCGCGGATTCGTCGCTGCGAATGCGTACTCACCCGGCACTGTTCGTGGGCGATTGCGTGCCCCTCTACTTCTGCCCGCGGTCGGTCATGCTGTACCTGATCCATCAGGGCAATCACCCGGAGCTCGCATACCGGGGAGGCCAGGGACCGATCGTCCACTTCGAGGCAGACCTGCACGCGGTGGTCGGGTGGGCCGATGCGCAGCCTCGCCGTTGGGCGTTCACGTTGTCGAACACGGGCGCGCGCTACTTCGAGGACCGCAGCGACCTCGGCCAGTTGGGCGAGATCGACTGGAACGCCGTACAGGCCCAAGACTGGCGGCAATGCAAGGACGGCAAACAGGCCGAGTTCCTGCTGGAACTGAGCTTTCCCTGGCAGCTGGTGGAGCGCATCGACGTGCAGTCGCGCGCGACCTTCACCGCGGCGGTTAACGCGCTGCCGACGCACGGACACAGGCCGCCGGTCGAGATTCGGTCGGAGTGGTATTACTGACGACCAACGAGGAGCCCGCCATGATCGAGTACCGCAGCGGCGACATCCTGAGGAGCGAAGCAGAAGGGCTCGTCAACACAGTCAACTGTGTGGGCGTAATGGGGCGCGGCATCGCGCTGCAGTTCAAGAACGCCTTCCCGGAGAACTTCAAGGCGTACGCCGCCGCATGCAGGCGCGAGCAGGTGCAGCCGGGCCGCATGTTCGTCTTCGAGACCGGGCAGCTCACGCCGCCGCGGTACATCATCAACTTCCCCACCAAGCGCCACTGGCGCGGCAAGAGCCGCATCGAGGACATCGACGCCGGCCTTGAGGCGCTGGTCGCGGAGATCCGAGCCCGGCGCATCCGCTCGATTGCGCTGCCGCCGCTCGGCAGCGGGCTGGGTGGTCTGGACTGGCGGGCCGAGGTGCGCCCGCGCATCGAGGCGGCACTGCGCCCGCTCGACGACGTGCAGGTCATCGTCTACGAACTCAATGGGGCGCCGGCGTCCGACACCATGCGCCATTGCCGCGAGGTACCGAAGATGACCGCGGGGCGGGCGGCGCTGGTGGAGCTGATGCACCGTTATCTCGGCGACCTGCTCGATCCCTTCGTCACGCTGCTCGAAGTGCACAAGCTGATGTACTTCCTGCAGGAGGCGGGCGAACCGATGCGGTTGCGCTACAAGGCCGCGCCGTACGGCCCCTACGCCGAGAACCTGCGCCACGTGCTGCACGCGATCGAGGGGCACCTGATCGTCGGCTACGACGACGGCAGCGATGCGCCCGACAAGCCGTTGACGCTGGGGCCGGGCGCGGTGGAGGAAGCCGCAGCGTTTCTCGCCGAGCACAGACCAACGCGCGAACGCTTCGACCGGGTCGCAGCCCTGGCGGAAGGCTTTGAATCGGCTTTCGGCCTGGAGCTGCTGTCCACCGTGCATTGGGTCATGCGCCGCGAATCGGTGCGCACGCTGCAGGACGTGATTGCGCGCACCTACGCCTGGAACGAGCGCAAGCGGCAGTTCACGCCGCGGCAGATCGGCATCGCCGCCGACGTGCTGACAGCCAAAGGTTGGGTGGCGCCACTGACGGAGCATGTTTCGGCGTGACGGCGTCCGACACCTCCGAGCGCGGCCTGGAGCGCCTGATCTGCACGCCTCAGCCGCAAGCAGCGTCCTTCTCGGTCTATGTCCTGTGCGGGCTGCCGGCGGAGGTGCAGGCGTGACCGAGGCTCGGCCTGTTTCTGGCGGCGAGATCGCGGTCTACCAGGCGGCGGACGGCGCGGTGCGGGTCGAGGCGCGGCTGGAGCGCGACACCGTCTGGCTGACCAAGCAGCAGATGGCCGAGTTGTTCGGCCGTGAGCGCTCCGTCATCAGCAAGCACACCGCCAACGTCTTCGCGGATGGCGAACTGGAGCCGGCGGCAATCCGTGCATATCTTGCACAGGTTCGCCAGGAGGGCCCGCGCACGGTCCGCCGCGAGGTCGACCACTACAACCTGGACGTGATCATCTCGGTCGGCTACGGCTTCCTCTCGTCGATCCTGCCGTACACGAACGCCGAGTGGGAGAAGCTCTCGATCTTCCTGGGCTTTCTCGTGCCCAAGCTGCCGGCGCCGGTCGAGGAAGACCTCTCCAGGGGCATCCTCGAGGCGATCGACATGGACAGCTACCGGGTCGAGAAGCAGGCCGCCGCCAGGATCCAGCTGCCCGACGCGGATGCCGAGATCGCGCCGGTGCCGACGGCAGGCGGCGGCCGCAAGGCGGAGCCCGAGCTGGATCGGCTCTCGAACATCCTCGAGGCGTTCAACGACCAGTTCGGCAACATCCCCTGGTCCGACGCCGACCGCGTGCACAAGCTGATCGTCGAGGACATTCCGAACCGGGTGGCAGCCGACAAGGCCTACCAGAACGCGCGGCAGAACTCGGACAAGCAGAACGCTCGCATCGAGCACGACAAAGCGCTCGCGCGCGTGATGACCGCCGTGTTGAAGGACGACACAGAGCTGTTCACCTAAGAACCGCAGTTGCGCTCGGCCCTTCGGGCTGCGAGCGAGATTGGGCGCG
>CAZKCJ010000311.1:0-3469 GCA_964550885.1 uncultured Rubrivivax sp.
GCTGCGCGAGCCCCTGGCCCGGCGCGGCGCGCAGCAGCCGCATCGCCGCGCGGTTGCAAAAGCCCAGTGTGCCGACCGCATCGACCAGCAGCAGCGCGTCGTCGACGCCGTCGAGCAGCGCCGCCATGCCGGCGCGCGACGGCAGCGCGGCAGCGGTCGGCGGCGGGGCGGCGGGCGCGGGCATCGGCGCAGGATAGCGCGGCGTCGGCGCGGCGCCGCAGGGGCCGGGCCGCGGCGCCGCGCCGCGCCCGGGCGGCAACGCGTGCGGCAGCGTGCCGCTTCAGTCGAGCTGCTGCGCGGCGCCCAGCGCGTGCAGCAGCGCGCGGTTGATCTGCGCGGTCGACAGCAGCAGCCGCTCGCTGGCCTCGCGCAGCTCGTACACCGACGCCTGCTCGACCGCCTGCGCGAGCTCCAGGTACGGCCGGAACGGGCCGCTGCCGTGCACCAGCGCGTCGGCCACGTGCTGCGGCACCGGGATGCTCTGCATCAGCTGCTCGAGCGGCTGCGCGAGCAGGCAGTCGAGCAGCGAGAACACGCCGCAGATGAAGATCTCGCCGCGGCGCTGCTCGTCGCCCGACGCGCGCACCAGCTCCTCCATGAACAGCCCGCGGGTGACCGCGCCGAACAGCACCGGCTTCAGGTTCGGGTCGGAGCCGGCCGAGGCCAGCAGCAGCGCCAGCCAGCGCTTGAGCTTCTCGTAGCCAAGCATCATGATCGCGTGCCGGAACGAGTTGATCTCGACCCGCAACCCGAAGGCCGCGGAGTTGATGTAGCGCACCAGGCGAAAGGCCAGCGTCGGGTCGTTCTTCAGCACCGCTTCCAGCCGGTCGATCGACTCCATCTTGTCGACCCGGCGCATCAGCTCGACGATCACCTTCAGGTCCGGCGCCGCCGCCTTGCTGCGCCCCTGGGTCAGCGGCTCGGCGGTCGGCCAGCCGATCACCGCCGTCGCGCCGCGCTGGAAGGCCGCGTCGACGCCGCTGATCGCGGTCACGCCGGCGTGCACCGGGCTCAGCCCGCGCGGCGCGGCCTCGGCCGGCTGCGCCGGGTCGGGCTCGACGATCAGGTGGCGGAAGCAGCCGAGCACGGTCGCGCCCAGCGGCTGCGGCGCGCGGCCGCTGAGCGCGAGCACGTTGCCGCGCGCGTGTAGCGCGCGCAGCGCCCACTCCAGCTCGGGGTCGGCGGCGAGGAAGGCCGGCACCTCGAGCATCACCTGCGCCGGCGGCACCAGCCGCAGCGCGTCGCGCAGCAGCGCCTCGTTCGCCAGGTTCAGCAACACCCGCTGCGCGCTGCCCTCGGGCCAGGTCTGCGCGAGCACGGCAAACAGCGCGGCCGCGTCGGGCGGTGCGTCCGCGCGCAGCGCGAACACCGTCAGCCGGGTCGCGGCAACCGCGCGCTGGCGGTCGATCATCGGCGCCACCCCGAACACCACCTGCCCGAGCACCGGGTTCTCGCTGCCTGCCATCGGCGCCCGCTACAGGTACTGGAACAGCGACAGCCGCTGCACCATCGAATAGGCCTTCAGCGCGGCGTCGTAGCCGCTCTGCTGGTTCTGGAAGTCCGACACCGCCTGCACCAGGTCCAGGTCCTCGGCCAGCGAGCGCTCGGTCTGCGCCTGCAGCTTGGCGTCGGCCAGGCGCCCCTCGAGCCGGTCGATCCGGGACAGCGCTTCGCCGGCCACGGTGCGGCGCTGCTGCAGGTTGGCGCTGCAGGCGTCGAGGTCGCGCAGCGCGGTCTGCACCGTCTGCGTGACCTGCGCCGGGCTGCGGTTCGCGGTCTGCAGCTCGGCCACCGCGCGGTCGAGCACCTCGAACACCGACAGGTCGGGCGCCGCCGGCTGCAGCTCGAACGCGTCGCCGGTGGCCGGGTTGCCGTTGACGGTCACGCTCATGCCGTCGAAGCTGATCGCCTGCCCCGACTGGTAGGGCTGGCCGACGAGCGCGGTGGGCAAGCCGTTGCGCAGCACCGACCAGGTGGTCAGGCCGGCGCTGACCTGGAACTCGATCCGGTACGCGTCGCCGGTCAGCGCCGCCGGATCCGTCACGCGGCCGGCGTCGATCCACGCGCCGGGGCCGTTGCCGGCCGCGGGCGCGGTCACGAACACGCCGTTGCCGCTGCGCGCGGCCAGCCAGGTGGCGGCGCCGTCCATCGTCAGCGGCAGACGCTCGCCCGCCGGCAGCTGCAGCGCGCCGGCGGTGCCGCGGAAGCTGACGCCGCCGACGCCGTCGACGAAGGGCGGCTCGGCCGCGCCCTGGCCGGCGAACAGGTAGCCACCGCCGCCGTCGCCCTGGTTGGCCAGGTTCAGCAGTTGCGCGCGCAAGCCGGCGAGCTCCAGGCCGATCTTCGCGCGCTCGCCGTCGCCGTAGCTGCCGTTGCCGGCGGCGACCATCAACTCGTGCGCGCGCTGCAGCAGCTCGCCGGCGCTGCCCAGCGCCGCCTCGGACTGCTGCATCGCGCTGCGGCTGGCCTGCAGCGCGCGCTGGTCGGCGTCGCTGCGCGCGCTGGCGGCCAGCGCGCGTTCGCTGCGCGCGGCCGCGGCCGGGTCGTCGCTGGGCCGCGCGACCCGCTTGCCGCTGCTGAGCTGCTGCTGGGCGTCGGCCAGCCGCTGCTGGCGCTGCTGCAGCGCGTCGATCGTCGCCGCGTACGCGTTCTCGGTGCTGATGCGCATCGCTTCGCTCAGGTCGCTTCGAGCAGCGTGTCGAACACGCTCTGCGCGACCTGCAGGATCTTGGCCGCGGCCTGGTAGCTCTGCTGCTGCTGGATCAGGCGCGCCGCCTCCTCGTCGAGGTTCACGCCGGAGGCGGCGCTGCGCGCGCGCTCGGCCAGCGCGGCCACCGCCGCCGAGGTGCGGGCGCCGGAGTCGGCGCCCTGCACCTGCGCGCCGACGCGCGCGAGCACCTGCGCGTAGGCGTCGGTGACGCTCGCGCCGCCGCCGGGCAGCGTGCCGCGGCCGACCAGGCGCGCGTCGCGCAGCTCGACGAACGCGCGCGCGTTGCCGTTGTCGGCCGCCGGGTACGCGGTGCGTGCGACCGTAAATGCGTCGCCGCTGCGCGGCGCGCCGTCGAGCGCGAGCTCGAAGCCGTTCAGCGCGATCGGCGTGCCCGCGCTCCAGCTGCCGCTGCCGCTGGCCAGCAACGCGTTGCTGACGCGGTCGCGCAGCTCCCACGCGTAGCTGCCGCTGTCGTCGGTGAAGCTGATGCTGGCGCTGCGCTCGGGGTCGATCGCCGGATCAACCACGCGCAGCGCGGCGATCGCGGCGCTGCCGCGGTTGGCCGCCGCGGCGGTTGCCGCCACCGGCGCCGCCGCCGCCAGCCCGCGCGGGTCGTCGAGCACGCGGCGCATGCCCTGCGCCGCCTGGCTGACCGGCTGCAGCAGGAAGCGGTCGCCGGCCAGCGGCGCGGGCGGGCCGACGTCGATGCGCACGCCGTCGACCACGTCGCCGCTGTTGATCAGCTGCACCGCGCCGTCG
>CAZKCJ010000312.1:0-3412 GCA_964550885.1 uncultured Rubrivivax sp.
CGTTGGGGCTGGCAGCCGCCGCGCACCGCCAGGTAGCAGCGCACGCCGGCGCTGGTCGGGCCGAGGCTGAGCCGATCGCCGTCGTCCAGGGCGAGCGCGGTGTCCGCGGGCAGCGACCACTGCCGGCCGTCGGGCGCGTGCAGCGTCAGCGCCGCCCGCGCCCCGGTCACCGCGACCGTCGCCGGGCCGTGGCAGCGCAGGCGCAGCCCGCCGAGCAGGTGCTCGAGCACCGGCGCGTGCACCGGGTTGCCGACCAGCCGGTTGGCCGCGCGCAGCGCGCGCTGGTCGAGCGCGCCCGACGGCGAGATCCCGAGGCCCGCCAGCCCGTGGCGGCCGGCGTCCTGCACCAGGGTCTGCAGCCCGGTGGCCTCGAACTCGATCGATGCGCCTGCCTGCTGCGCCTGCGCCTGCGCTGGTGCGGCTGCCGCTGTGGCTGTGGCTGTGGCTGTGGCTGCGGATGCGGATGCGGATGCTGATCCGGATACGGAAGGTGATTCGGATCCGGCTGCTGGCGCGGCTGCGGCTGCGGCTGCAGATGCAGTGGCCGCCGCGGGCGCTGACGCCGCCGGTGCAATCCCCGCATCGGCCGTCGCCGGCTGCGGCGCCGCCTTGGCCGCCGCTGGCAGGCTGACCCGCAGCGCGGCCGCGCCGGCGTCGCGGAACTGCACCCTGAAGCCCGGCTGCACGTAGGCCGGCTCGGCGCGCTGCAGGTCCCACATCGGCACGCCGGTCACGCCGATCAGTTGCCAGCCCCCGGGCGACGCCGCCGGGTAGACCGCGCTGAAGTCGCCGGCCAGCGCGACCGAGCCCGCCGGCACACGCGTGCGCGGCGCCTTGCGGCGCGGAATCCGGAAGCTCGGGTGGCCGCCGGCCAGGTAGACGAAGCCGGGCGCGAAGCCGGCGAAGGCCGCCTGCCACGGCTGGCCAGTGTGCCGGGCGATCAGCTCGCGCACCGGCACCCCCATCAGCTCGGCGACCTCGGCCAGGTCCTCGCCGGCGTAGTGCACCGGGATCTCGACCAGCCGGCCCGGGCTCGCCGCTACCGCGTCCGCGCCGGGCGCATCCAGCGCCGCCGCGCGCGCGCGCAGCGCCGCCGCCAGCTGCGCCGGTGCGATCGCCTCGGGCCGGTAGTGCAGCAGCAGCGTGCGCGCCGCCGGGATCAGCTCGCGCACGCCGGCGATCGGCCGCGCGACCAGCTCGCGGTACAGCGCCAGCGTGTGCGCGAGGTCGGCGAGCTCGACCAGCAGCGCCGCATCGCCCGCCGGCAGCACGCGCACCGGCTCAGCCCCGGGCGAGCGGCACGAAGGGTTGCAGCGGCACGCCGGCCGCCGCCAGCCGGGCGCGAATCTGTCGTGCCATCTCGACCGCGCCGGGGCTGTCGCCGTGCACGCAGATCGAATCGGCCTGCACGCGCACGCTGCGGCCGCTCGCCGACTCGATCACGCCGGTCTGCGCAAGGCGCAGCATGCGCTCGGCCACCTTCTCGGCGTCGTGCAGCACCGCGCCGGGCAGGCGGCGCGACACCAGCGTGCCGTCGTCGTTGTACGCACGGTCAGCGAAGGCCTCGGCGACCACCCGCAGCCCGCGCGCGCGCGCGCGCTCGATCAGCGGCGAGCCAGCGAGCGCGAGCAGCGTCAGCCCCGGGTCGATCGCCAGCAGCGCGCTGATCACGTCGTTGCCCTGGCGTTCGTCGTGCGCGATCGTGTTGTACAGCGCACCGTGCGGCTTCACGTAGCGCACCCGGGTGCCGGCGGCCGCCGCCAGCCCCTGCAGCGCGCCGATCTGGTAGATCACGTCGGCCACCAGCTCGGCGCTGCTCGGGTCCAGGTTGCGCCGGCCGAAGCCCACCAGGTCCGGGTAGGCGACGTGCGCGCCGACCGCGATGCCGCGCTCGGCCGCGCCGCGCAGCGTGTGCAGGATGCCGGCCGGGTCGCCGGCGTGGAAGCCGCAGGCGACGTTGGCGCTGGTGACGATCTGCAGCATCGCCAGGTCGTCGCCCATGCGCCAGGCGCCGTAGCTCTCGCCGAGGTCGCTGTTGATGTCCATCGTGCCCCCTCTCGCCGGCGCGGGCGGCGGTGCCCTGATCGCCACGCGCGACCGAGCATACGCGACGCGCGGGGCAGCGGCTACGGGGGCTGCGGCCGCGCACGCCGCGGCGCGGCGGGCGACGACGCGGATGCAGGCGGCGCGGCGGACGCGCGTGCTCGCAGGGCGGGCCGCGCGCGCCGCGGCGGCGTCAGTGGACCAGGATCACGTCGGGATCGTCGGCGTGCTCGAGCAGCAGCCGGCGCACCCGGTCCTGCCACAGCGCGCCGAACAGCTCAAGCTCGTCGCTGCTCGCCATGCCCTGCACGCATAGGCCCATCAGCTCGCGCATTCGCGGATCGCCGCCGACCAGCTCGGCGCGCGCCGACACCGACACCGCGCGACCGTTGTCGGTGCGGGTGAAGCGCAGCTGGCTGTCCTGCGGCTGGTCGAAGGCGAGCAGCTGCCGGCGGTCGAAGCGGCCGGCCAGGCCCTTGAAGCCGGTGTCGACGGTCACGCCGGTGATCAGCGCGACGACGTTGGCGATCACCCCGGTCACGCCCTCCTGCGCGCGCTCGCGAAACTGCACCTGCACCGCGCCGCGTTCGGGCAGCTCGTCGCCGTACAGCGCGCGCAGCGCCGCCCGGGTCATCAGGTACGCGCAGGCGACGGTCGGGCACGAGTGCCCGGCCAGCCGCACCGCGTCGCTGTAGCGGTAGCGCAGCACGCCCTCGGGCGCGGCGCCCAGGAACTGCGCGAGCGGGTCGCGCACCACGATCTGCGGCGCCTCGTCGAAGAAGGCGGGGAAGCTCTCGGTGGTCGAAGCCATGGCGTGCTCGCGTCAGCGGACCTTGAAGTCGATCACCACCTCGCCCGGCTCGCGGCTGCGGTAGACGAGGTCGACCAGCTCGCCGTAGCGGTCCTGCACCTGCGCGAGCAGCGGCAGCGGGTCGTGGTCGTTGACGAAGCGCATCGTCTCGCCCGACTGCAGCGCGTCGAGCGCGCCGAAGATCGCCGCGTGGCGGAAGCGCTTGGCGATGCCGCGCGCGTCGAACTGGTAGGTCGCGTCGGGCGACAGGTGTTGGTGGGCGTGCGACAAGGGAACCTCAAAGATGCAGAATCGGCGCATCTATTATCGACGGCGCCGCGGGCGCGCGTCACGGCAAGCCCTTGCACCGAACACGGGGATCCGGCGGCCGCCGCGCGGGCGCGCACCGTGCCCGAAGAGCCGCGTGCCCGGCAGCGCGGTCGGATCGCCGCGCACGGGCGCCGCAGGCTGCTTCGCAGCCTCTCAACTGCGCGCCGGGCGCGGCGATCGCCGCCTGCGCGCCCCGGCGGCGGCGCCCGGGCGAGCGCGGCGTGGCGCGGCCGGTGCCGGCGGCGGCGC
>CAZKCJ010000313.1:0-3407 GCA_964550885.1 uncultured Rubrivivax sp.
CGCGCTGCTCTTGCCGCTGCCGTTCTTCGAGGCGCGCGCGCTGCCGGGGCAGAGCGACAAGCGTATCGTGTTCCTGTGCGGCTCGGGTGTGCGCTCGGAAAAGGTGGCGCGCGCCTGCATCGACGCGCTCGGCCTGCTGCACCAGGAGCTGGCGGCATGCTGCGACCGGGTCACGCTGCTGGTGGCCGGCTGCGAGCTGGCGCTGAAGGGCGGCCGGTGATGAAGGGGTTGCCGGCATCAGCCGCCGCGCTGCCGGCACCGGCCACGACTCCGGCGGGCCGCGCATGAAGACCGCGCTGATGGTCTGGGGCGCGAGCAGCGGCGCCGGCAAGAGCCTGCTGGCGACCGCGCTGTGCCGCTGGGCCGCGCGCGCGGGGCTGGAGGTCGCGCCCTTCAAGGCGCAGAACATGAGCAACAACGCGCGCGTCGTGCCCGGCCTGGACGGCGAGCCGGCCGAGATCGGCGCCGCCCAGTACTTCCAGGCGCTGGCCGCGCGCGTGCCGCCGCACGCGGACCTGAACCCGGTGCTGCTCAAGCCCGAGCGCGACACCGCGAGCCAGGTGCTGCTGCACGGCCGCGTCGACGCCGCGCTGGCGCGCGTGCCCTGGTGCGAGCGCAGCGCCGTGCTCGCCGCCGCGGCGCGCGCGAGCTTCGAGCGCCTGGCCGCGCGCCACCGGCTCCTGGTGATCGAAGGCGCCGGCTCGCCGGCCGAGATCACCCTCGCGCCGCACGACTACGTGAACCTGGACGCGGCGCGCTGGGCGCGCGCGCACGGGCGCCTGCGCGCGCTGCTGGTCGCCGACATCGACCGCGGCGGCGCCTTCGCGCACCTGCACGGCACCTGGGCGCTGCTGCCCGACGACCTGCGGCCAGCGCTGGCCGGCTTCGTGCTCAACAAGTTCCGCGGCGACGCGGCCCTGCTCGCCCCGGGCCCGCAGCAGCTGCAGGCGTTGACCGGCGTGCCGGTCACGGGCGTGCTGCCGCTGCAGCGCGACCACGGCCTGCCCGACGAGGACGGCAGCTACCTGCCGCCGCCGCCGCGCGCCGGTGCGCTGCGGATCGCGGTGGTCGCCGCACCGCACCTGAGCAACCTCGACGAGTTCCAGCCGCTGGCCGCGGTCGCGCAGCTGCGCTGGGCGCGCAGCGCCGCCGAGCTGGAGGCCGCCGACTGGATCGTGCTGCCCGGCTCCAAGCAGACCGGTGCC
This sequence comes from uncultured Rubrivivax sp., assembly GCA_964550885.1. GTDB lineage: Bacteria > Pseudomonadota > Gammaproteobacteria > Burkholderiales > Burkholderiaceae_C > Rubrivivax. Next base: position 1,206 of record CAZKCJ010000313.1, read on the forward strand.
GACCTGGCCTGGCTGCACGCGCAGGGGCTGGTCGCGCCGATCCTGCAGCACGCGCACGCCGGCCGGCCGCTGCTGGGCATCTGCGGCGGCCTGCAGCTGCTGGGCCGCTGGCGGTCGGACCCCGACGGCGCCGACGGCGCCGCGCACGCACCGCAGCCGGGGCTGGACCTGTTGCCGCTGGCCACCCGCTACGCGCGGCCGAAGCGGCTGCGCGCCGCGCCGGTGCGCTTCGCCGCGCCGGCCGCGCCGTGGAGCGCGCTGGCGGGCCTGGTGCTGCCGGCCTACGAGATCCGCCACGGGCGCAGCGAGGCGGTCGACGCGACCGCCTCGCCGGTGCTCTTCGCGGCGGACGGCGAGCCGATCGGCTGGCAGGCGGGCAGCGTGCTCGGCATCGCCGCGCACGGCCTGTTCGAGGACGCGCGCGTGCTGCGCGCGCTCTTCGGCCGCAGCGCGCGCACGCTGGACGACTGCTTCGACGGCCTCGCCGACCTGATCGACGAACATCTGGGCGCGCCGACCCTGCGCGCGCTGCTCGACGCCTGAACCCATGGACACAGCCTTCGCACCCACCCTACCCCTGGCCCCGTTCGGCGACGCCGCGCTGCGCGCGCGCGTGCAGGCCGAGCTGGACGGCAAGACCAAGCCGCTGGGCGCACTCGGCCGCCTGGAGGCGCTGGCGCTGCAGCTGGCGCTGATCCAGCGCCGCGAACGGCCGCAGCTGGACGCGCCGCAGCTGGTGGTGTTCGCCGCCGACCACGGCATCGCCGCGCAGGGGGTGTCGGCCTACCCGAGCGAGGTCACGCGCCAGATGGTGCTGAACTTCCTGGCCGGCGGCGCCGCGGTGTCGGTGCTCGCGCGCCAGCACGGCATCGCGGTGACAGTGGCCGACTGCGGCGTGGCCGGCGAGTTCGACCCGCATCCGCAGCTGCGGCGGCTGAAGGTCGAAGGCGCGGAGCACGGCAGCGCCGACGCCAGCCTCGGCCCGGCGCTGAGCGCGGCGCAGTGCGCGGCCGCGATCACCCACGGCCGGCAGCTGGTGGCGACCCTGCCCGGCAACGCGCTGCTGCTCGGCGAGATGGGCATCGGCAACACCTCGGCCGCGGCGCTGCTGATGGCGCGGCTCAGCGGTGCGCCGCTGGCCGACTGCGTCGGCCGCGGCACCGGGCTGGACGACGCCGGCCTCGCGCACAAGCGCCGCGTGCTGGAGCGCGCGCTCGCCGCCAACGCCGCCGCGACCGCGCCGCTGCAGGCGCTGGCCGCGCTCGGCGGGCTGGAGCTCGCGGCGATGGTCGGCGCGGTGCAGCAGGCGGGCGCCGACGGCCGGGTGATCGTCGTCGACGGCTTCATCACCACCGCCGCGGTCGCGGTCGCCGCGGCGCTGCAGCCGCAGCTGCTGCCGCGCTGCGTGTTCGCGCACTGCTCGCAGGAGACCGGGCACGCGCGCTGGCTGCGGCAGCTGGGCGCAGCGCCGCTGCTGGACCTGGCGCTGCGCCTGGGCGAAGGCTCGGGCGCGGCGCTGGCCTGGCCGCTGCTCGAGTCCGCGTGCCGCGTGCTCGCGCAGATGGCGAGCTTCGAGTCGGCCGGCGTCAGCCGACGCACGCCGTGAGCTGGCTGCGCCAGCAGCTGCAGCTGTTCGGCCTGGCGCTGCAGTTCCTGACCCGACTGCCGGTGCCCGGCGCGGCCGGCGCCGACCCGCTGGCGCTGGGCCGGGCCGCGCGCTACTTCGGCCTGGTCGGCGCGCTGGTTGGCGCCTGCGGTGCGGCGCTTGCGCTGGCGGCGCTGCCGCTGTGGCCGCCGGCGGTCGCCGCGGTGCTGGCGGTGGCCGGCACGCTGTGGCTGAGCGCAGCGCTGCACGAGGACGGGCTGGCCGACACCTGCGACGCACTGCTGGGCGCGGCGCCGCGCGAGCGCGCGCTGGCGATCATGCAGGACGCGCGCATCGGCAGCTACGGCGCGGCCGCGCTGTGCCTGAGCCTGCTGCTGCGCGTGCTGCTGCTGGCCGCGCTGCTGGCGCGCGACCCGTGGCTGGCCGCGGCCGCGTGGGTGGCCGCTCACGCCGCCGGCCGCAGCGTCGCGGTCGCGCTGATGGCGCTGCTGCCCTACGCCGGCGACGCGGCGCGCGCCAGGTCGGGGCCGCTCGCTCAGGCGCCGTCGCCGGGCGACGTGGCCGCGGCGCTGGCCACCGGTGCGCTGCTGCTGGCG
>CAZKCJ010000314.1:0-2742 GCA_964550885.1 uncultured Rubrivivax sp.
GACGCCGCACGCTTGCTGCGCCGGGCGGCCACGGCGATCGGGCGGCCAGTCGCCGGCCGCGCCGCGTCAGGCGATGCGCAGCAGCACCACGCCGGCGACGATCAGCAGCGCGCCGACCATCCGGCCGGCGGTGGCCGCGTCGCCGAAGAAGAGCACGCCGATCGCGAAGGTGCCGGCCGCGCCGATGCCGGTCCACACCGCGTAGGCGGTGCCGATCGGGATCGTGCGCTGCGCGAGCCACAGCAGCGCGCCGCTGATCGCCATGCAGGCGATCGCGACGACGATCCACGCGAGCCGGTGCGGCGTGGTCTGCGACAGCTTGAACCCGAGCGGCCAGCCGATCTCGAACGCGCCGGCGGCGAACAGGGCGAGCCAGGCCTGCAGGCTCGCGTTCACCGCCCGCCCCGGTGCGCCGCGCGCCGCGGTGGATGCCGGCGCGCGCGCCGATGCGTGCGCCGCGCGCTGCGGCGGGCAGGAGTGGGGGAGCGCAGCGGTGAGTGCGTCATGGGCGGCTGCCGGCCGTGCGGATCAGGTACACCAGCGCGCGCGCGCAGGCGAAGGACGGCCCGCGCAGATTGTGCTGCGGCGCACGCTGCCCGAGCTCGCGCGGCCGGTCGGGCGCGGCGAGCAGGCCGGCGCCTTCGACGCGCACCGCGTCGAGCGCGAGCGACTCGTCGGCGCGCACCGCCCAGACGCCGGGCAGTGCGGCCGGCAGCCAGTCCTCGTGCCCGGCGCGCGCCGGCGCGACCAGCACGCAGCCGGCCTCGATCGCTGCCGCGCAGGCCGCGGCCAGCACCGGTGCGCCCGCGCCCGGCGGCACCGCGAGGCTGACGTTGAGGTACGCGCAACCCTGCGCCGCGGCGCGCAGCACGCCGCGCGCGACCAGCGACGGGTAGGTGCGCTCGCCGTCGCCGAACACGCGCACCGCGTACAGCTCGGCGTCGGCGAAGGCCTCGCGCAGCACGCCGGCGACCGCGGTGCCGTGGCCCACCGGGTCGCGGAAGTCGGCGTCCTCCTGCAGCACGCCGTCGGCGTCGACGTAGATGCGGCAGCCGTCGACCTGCCCGCGCACGTGCGAGTGCCACGGGTTCACGCCGGTGTCGACGATGCCGATGCGCAGGCTCACCGCGCGGCCCCCCGTCGCGCGGGCACCGGGTCGGACGCGGCGCTGCGCTGCGGCCGGTTCATCGCGCCAGCGTGCAGCCCGGTTCGTCGGCCCGGGGCGCGGCGTGCTCGCCGCTCGCGCTCGCCGCCTGCTCGTCGAGCAGCCGCCGCGCGGCCTCGGCGTCGATCGCGTCGATGCGCCCGTCGCGCACCACCAGCAGCCGGTCGAAGTCGGCCAGCGCCAGCGGCCGGTGCGAGATCACGATCGCGGTGTGCGCGGGGAAGCTGCGCCACAGGTTCGCGCACACGCGCCGCTCGGTGTCCAGGTCGAGCGCGGAGAAGGCCTCGTCGAGCACCAGGATCGACGGCGCGCGCAGGAACAGCCGCGCCAGGCCCAGCCGCTGGCGCTGGCCGTCCGACAGCGCCAGGCCGCGCCCGCCGATCACGCTGGCGTAGCCGTCGGGCAGCGCGGCGATGAAGCCGTCGGCCTCGGCCAGCGCCGCCGCGCGCTCGAGCGCCGCGCGGCTCGCCCGCGGGTTGCCGTAGCGCAGATTCTCCTCGATGCTGGCGTGCATCAGGAAGGGCTCGGCGCCGGCGTAGCCGAGCGCGCCGGCCTGGCGCTCGGCCGGCTGGCCGTCGACCAGCACCGCGCCGCTGCGCGGCCGGCGCAGGCCGAACAGCAGCTGCACCAGCGTCGACTTGCCCGCACCCGACGCGCCGAGCAGCGCGACCCGCTCGCCGGCGCGCAGCTGCAGGTTCACGCCGCTGAACACCGCCGGCTTGCCCGGGTAGGCGAAGCCGAGCGCGCGCAGCTCGATCGCCGGGCGGCTGCGGTCGGCCGCAGCTGCTGCGGTCGCGGTCGCGGTCGCGTCGGTGCCGGTCGTCGCTGCCGCGGTGTCGCCGCCGTGAGCGACCGCGGCGCGCGCAGGCGCGCTCGCGTCCGCCGCAGCGACCGGCGGCAGCGCGGCGGCGGCGCCGATCGCGTCGTCGTCGTCGCCGGGCAGCTCGGCCACCCGCTCGACGCTGACCCGCGCCGCCTGCAGGTTGCGCACCAGCCCGAGCAGCCCCTGCGCCGGCGCGAACAGCCGCCCCTGGTACAGCACGAACGCGACGAAGGTGCCCAGGCTGATCGTGCCCGCCTCGAGCAGCCGGCCGCCGACCAGGTAGATCCAGGCCAGCGCCAGCGTCAGCAGCAGCGCGGGCACGCCGCCGGCGAGCGCGTCCAGCAGCTGGAAGCCGACCACCTCGTGCGTGAGCCTGGCGTTGGCGGCGTGCAGCCGTGCCTGCTCCTCCTGCTGCGCGCGGTGCAGCCGGATCGGGCGCAGCGCCGCCAGCCGCTCGGCCAGGAAGTGCGACAGGTCGGCCATCGCGGCGCGCACGCGCTCGCTGCGCGCCTCGACCGGGCGCCGGAACGCGGCGGTGACGGCCAGCGCCAGCGCCACGCCGGCGAAGCTCCACAGCGCGAGCAGCGGCGACAGCGTGAAGGTGATCACCGCGGCGACCGCGAGGAACAGCAGGCTCTGCACCGCGCCCAGCAGGCCGTCGACCAGCAGCGTCTGGATTCGCGGCACGTCGGTGCCGAAGCGGGTGAGCAGCTCGCCGTGGCGGACCGGCTCGATCGCCTCCAGCGGCCCGGCC
>CAZKCJ010000314.1:2752-3405 GCA_964550885.1 uncultured Rubrivivax sp.
GGAACAGCGCGGCGCGCAGCGCCGCCAGCACGTCGGCCGACAGCCGCGCGTGCACCCGCTGCGACACGGTCGCCAGCAGCAGGTCGAGCACCGCCAGCGCGACCAGCGCGCCGGCGATCGCCGGGATCAGCGCGTAGTCGCCGCGCGTGGCGACCGCGTCGATGAAGGCCTTGCCCAGCAGCGGCGTGGCCAGCGACGCGGCCGCACCGGCCAGGCCGAGCACGAACAGCGCGGCGAGCGCGCGGCGCCGGCCGGCGAGGTGGCGGGTGAAGCGGCGCAGCCGGCTCAGCACGCGCCCACGCCGCGCGGCACGGCCGCGGCCGGCGGGGCGTCCTCGGCGGATCCGGCGGGCCGCGCGGCTGCGGCCGGCGCAGCCGGGTCAGCGGGCGCAGCAGGCGTGGCCGCCGGCGGCTGCCAGACGTCGGGGTAGTAGCACAGCCGCGCGTTCTCGCACAGCTCGGGCGCGCCGCGCAGCGCGATCACCTGCGCGCGGATGCCCTCGGGCGCGGCGCCGGCCTGCGCCTGCGCGAGCGCCGCCGCGGCCAGCCGCACCGACGCCGCCTTGCGCGCGAGCGAGGCCTCGCGCCCGACCACCTTCAGGCTGGCGACGCCGGCGCGCGCCAGCCGCGGCAGCGCGCACAGCCCGCAGGGGC
>CAZKCJ010000315.1:0-398 GCA_964550885.1 uncultured Rubrivivax sp.
GGCCCGAGCAGCGCGAGTAGGAGCTTCTGCGCGACGTTCATGCCCGGATCCAGCGCCGGCGACGACAGCAACAGCGCGTCGACCGGGCGGCGCCAGTGCGCGCTGCCGGCGCTGCCGCCGGCGACGAAGCGCGCGGCCACCAGTCCGCCCATGCTGTGGCCGAGCAGCAGCAGCGGCCCGGGCTGCGCCGCGCGCACCGCGTCGATCACCGCCGCCATGTCGCGCAGCAAGTCGTCGTCGGCGCGCAGGCCGCCGCGCGCGCCGTCGCTGCGGCCGTGGCCGCGCTGGTCGTAGCCGGCCGCGGCGAAGCCCCATGCGTTCAGCCGGGCGGCCAGCGCGTCGTAGCGGCCGCTGTGCTCGCCCAGGCCGTGCACGAGCAGCACGGTGCCGCGCGCGGC
>CAZKCJ010000315.1:408-3113 GCA_964550885.1 uncultured Rubrivivax sp.
CGCAGGGAAGGAAGCGGGCGTGGAGCGCCGAGCCGACGACGAGCAGCGCGGCCCACTGCACCGAGTGACTCCAGCCGACGACGAGGATCCAGAGCGCGACCAGGGGGAGCGCGCGCGGCCACCAGCGCAGCTGCAGCCGCAACCCGTCGTCGGTCGTCAGCGCATCGGGGGCAACGGGCACAACGGGCACAACGGGCGCACCGGGCGCAACGGGGGCAACGGGCACAACGGGTGTAACGGGCGCAACGGGAGCTCGGTCGGGGCGCGGCGCGCCGGGCTCGGTCATCGACATCTCCTGGTGGTGGCCGCGGCGCGCGCACGGCTGCTGCGAGGCCCGCGCCGCCGCACGGCCGCGGTCGCGGGGCTGCGGGTCGATCGGCGACGGCGCCGCGTGCGGGGCTGCAGCGGCGACAGACGGGCGCGCACCGGATCCTCAGCTGCCGTCGTGGGGGAGGAACTCGGCGATCAGGTCGACCGTGCCGCGCCGGCCCAGGTGCGCGCCGTGCTCGCGCAGCCAGCGCTCGGCCGCCGCGTGGCCGGCGCGGTGCAGCGCGAGCAGGTGGTGCCAGGCCGACTGCAGCGGCTGCGGCAGCGCGAGCGCGTCGAGCTGCTCGCCAGCTTCGATGCGGTGCACGCGCAGCGCCGCGGCCTTGCGCAGCAGCGGCGTGCGCGCGTGCGCGATGTCGAGCTGCTCGTCGCGCACCAGTCGCTGCAGCAGCGCGAGCGAGCGCAGCTCCTTGACCAGGCTGCCGTGAAAGCCGATCTCCTGGATGCGCTCGACCACCTGCGTCGGCAGCGCCGGCACGCTGCGGCGGCGGCTGGGGTGCAGCTGCACCAGCAGCAGGTCCAGGTTCGGCGACTGGTCGAGCAGCGGCAGCAGCGACGGGTTGCCCATGTAGCCGCCGTCCCAGTAGGCCTCGCCGTCGATCTGCACCGCCGGAAACAGCATCGGCAGGCAGGCCGACGCGAGCACCGCGTCGGCGTCGATCTGCTCGCCGTGGAAGATGCGCAGCTGGCCGCTGCGCACCTGGGTCGCGCCGATGTACAGCCGCATCTCGGTGCAGCCGCGCACCGCGTCGAAGTCGATCGTCTCCTGCAGCACCGCGCGCAGCGGGTTCGGCGGGCCACCGGGCTCGAACCAGGCCTGGGCGACGTCGAACGCCGCGCGCAGCGGCGACGCCGCGAGCGCGCCGCCGGGCAGCAGGCCCAGCCAGGCTTCGGCCCACTGGGTGACCCGCAGCTGCTCGGCCACCCGCGACCAGAAGCGGCGCAGCGTCTCGCGCGCGCCCTTGCGTCCGCCGCGGTGCCAGCCGGCAGCCAGCGCCACCGCGTTCATCGCGCCGGCGCTGGAGCCGCTGATCACGCCGAAGCGGATCCGCTCCTCCTCGAGCAGCCGGTCGAGCACGCCCCAGGTGAACGCGCCGTGGGTGCCGCCGCCCTGCAGGGCCAGGTCGATGCGGTGGGTCCTCATCGGGCCAGTGTAGGGGCAGGCCGATCGGCGGCCGCACGCGGCCCCGCCGCGGACAGCGGGCGCGGCGCGAGCGCCGCACCGGCGATCGGCTACCCTCGCGCGATGCCTGCGCCGCCGCCCGCGTCCGAGGCCGGCGCAGGGGCGCCGGCCGGGCAGCCGACGGCCGTGGCGCCGCAGGCGGCGCCGGCGAACCTGCGGCTGGCGCTGCGCTGGATGGCCGGCTGGCTGACGCTGATGACGGTGATCGCAGTCGCCGGCCGCGAGGCCACGCGCACGCTGTCGGTGTGGCAGGTGATGATCCTGCGCTCGCTGATCGGGCTGCTGCTGCTGTGGCCGCTGGTGCGCGCGGCCGGCGGGCTGCGCGCGATGCGCACGCCGCGGCTCGCGCAGCACGCGGCGCGCAACCTGGTGCACTACCTGGCGCAGGCCGGCTGGTTCCTCGCGCTCGGCCTGATCCCGCTGGCGCAGGTGGTGGCGATCGAGTTCACGATGCCGATCTGGACCGCGCTGCTGGCCGCAGCCTTCCTGGCTGAGCGGATCGACCGCGCGAAGCTGCTGGCGATCGTGCTCGGGCTGGTCGGGGTCGGCCTGATCGTGCGCCCGCTGGGTGCGAGCCCGAGCGCCGGCCAGCTGGTCGCGCTGGCCGCGGCGGTGGGCTTCGCGGTGTCGGTGACGATGACCAAGGCGCTCACGCGCACCGACCACGCCACCCAGATCATGTTCTGGATGCTGGTCGTGCAGTCGCTGCTGGGCGTCGTGCCGGCGGCGCTGAGCTGGCGGCCGCTGACGCCGGCGGTCAGCGGCTGGGTGCTGGTGGTTGCCTTCTGCGGCACCTTCTCGCACTACTGCATGGCGCGCGCGATGCACCACGCCGAGGCGACGGTGATCGTGCCGATCGACTTCCTGCGCGTACCGCTGACCGCGCTCGCCGGCTGGGCGATCTACGCCGAGCGCATCGACCTGCTGACGCTCGCCGGCGCGGCGCTGATCCTCGGCGGCAACTTCCTCAACGTGCTGCGACCGACGCGCCGCACGTGGGGCGAGCGCGCGCGCAGGCGCTGAAGCCGGCTGCCGCGCACGGTGCGCGGCGCGCGGGGTGCCGTGCGCGGTGCCTGGCGCGCGCGGCGCGCTCGCCGCCACGCGGCGGGCGTGGTCGCCTGCCGGCCCTGGGTACCGCCACACCGGCGGGGCTCAGGTGCCGCAGTAGGTCTGGTACGCGGCGGTCAGCTCCGGC
>CAZKCJ010000315.1:3123-3400 GCA_964550885.1 uncultured Rubrivivax sp.
CTCCGGCGGCGCGGGCAAGGCCAGGTCGGCGCAGTCGGGCCGCTCGTCGAAGGGCGTGGCCAGCGCCGCCAGCAGGCGCTGCATCGGGCCCAGGTCGCCGCCGACCGCGGCCGCCAGCGCCGCTTCGACCTGGTGGTTGCGCGCAATCAAGATCGGGTTCGCGCGGCGCAGCCGCTGCGCGAGCGCGGCGCCGCTGCCGGCGCGCTCGCGCCAGCGCGCGAGCCACGGCGTGATCGCCGCCGGCGCGTCGGCGAACAGCGCGCGCAGCGGCGCCTCG
>CAZKCJ010000316.1:0-3380 GCA_964550885.1 uncultured Rubrivivax sp.
CTGCCGCGCAGCGCCGCCGGCACCCCCGGCAGGCGCCGGGTGAAGCCGCGCAGGTGCAGCTCGTACAGCACGCTGTCGGCCCAGGGGGTGCGCGGCGGCGCGTCGTCGCCCCAGTCGAAGGGCTCGGGCGCGACCACGCGCGCCTTGAACGCGGCGTCGGCGTTGTCGCGCGGGTCGGGCCGGGCCGGGTCGGCGGCGTCGTCGCCGCGGTGGCGCGGATCCCAGCGGAAGTCGCCGGCGAGTTCGCGCGCCCACGGGTCCAGCAGCAGCTTGGCCGGGTTGAAGCGCTGGCCGGCGTGCGGCGCCCAGGGCCCGTGCGCGCGCAGCCCGTAGACCAGCCCGGCGCCGGCGCCTTCGAGCCGGCCGTGCCAGACATCGTCGGTGCGCGCCGGCAGCGGCGCCGACCAGCGCAGCGCGCCGCCGCGGTCGTCGAACACGCACAGCTCGATCGCTTCGGCGTGCGCCGAGCACACCGCGAAGTTGACGCCGCCGGCGTCGACGCTGGCGCCCAGCGGCCACGGCCGGCCGGCCTGCAGCGGCCGCGCCGGCTGGCTCACTGCGACCATTCGAAGAAGACGCTGGCCAGCGGCGGCAGGTCGACCAGGATCGAGTCAGCGCGGCCGTGGCAGCCGACCGGCTCGCTCCAGGCGATCGGCGTGCCGACGTTGCTGCCGCCGTAGTAGGTGGAGTCGGTGTTCAGTCGCTCGCGCCAGCAGCCGGGCCGCGGCACGCCCACGCGCCAGCCGCGGCGCACTACCGGCGTGAAGTTGCACAGCACCAGCACCGGCGCGCTGCCTTCGCCGCCGTGGCGCACGAAGGCGAGCACGCTGTGCGCGGCGTCGTCGGCCGCGATCCACTCGAAGCCGTCGGGTCGCACGTCGCGCGCGTGCAGCGCCGGCAGCTCGCGCAGCAGCCGGTTCAGGTCGCGCACCAGCAGCTGCACGCCGGCGTGCGCCGGGTCGTGGGTCAGGTGCCAGTCCAGGCTCGCGTCGTGGTTCCACTCGCGCTGCTGCGCGAACTCGCCGCCCATGAACAGCAGCTTCTTGCCCGGGTGGCCCCACATGAAGCCGAAGTACGCGCGCAGGTTCGCGAACTTCTGCCAGCGGTCGCCCGGCATCCTGGCCAGCAGCGAACCCTTGCCGTGCACCACCTCGTCGTGCGACAACGGCAGCACGAAGTTCTCGCTGAACGCGTAGATCAGGCCGAAGCTCAGCTCGCGGTGGTGGTGGCTGCGGTGCACCGGGTCGCGCGCGATGTAGCGCAGCGTGTCGTTCATCCAGCCCATGTTCCACTTGTAGTGGAAGCCCAGCCCGCCGGTGTAGGGCGGGCGCGAGACTGCCGGGAACGCGGTCGACTCCTCGGCAATCGTGATCGCCTGCGGGCACTGCTCGCCGACGAGCTGGTTGGTGTGGCGCAGGAAGGCGATCGCCTCCAGGTTCTCGCGGCCGCCGTAGACGTTGGGCAGCCACTCGCCCGCCTTGCGGCTGTAGTCGCGGTACAGCATCGACGCGACCGCGTCGACGCGCAGGCCGTCGACGCCGTAGCGCTCGAGCCAGTACAGCGCGCTGCCGGCGAGGAAGTTGCGCACCTCGGTGCGGCCGAAGTTGTAGACCAGCGTGTTCCACTCGGCCTGGAAGCCTTCGCGCGGATCGGCGTACTCGTACAGCGCGCTGCCGTCGAAGCGCGCCAGGCCGTGCGCATCGGTCGGGAAGTGCGCCGGCACCCAGTCGACGATCACCCCCAGCCCGGCGGCGTGCGCGCGCTGCACGAAGCGGCGCAGGCCCTCGGGCGCGCCGTGGCGCGCGGTCGGCGCGTACAGCCCGAGCGGCTGGTAGCCCCAGGAGCCGTCGAACGGGTGCTCGGTCACCGGCAGCAGCTCCAGGTGGGTGAAGCCCAGCCACTGCGCGTACGGGATCAGCTGCTCGGCCAGCTCGTCCCAGTTCAGCCAGCGGTTGCCGTCCTCGACCACCCGCCGCCACGAGGCCAGATGCACCTCGTAGATGCTGATCGGCGCGTCCAGCGCGTTGGCGCGCCGGCGCTCGGGTGCAGGCTCGACCGGCTCGGGCAGCGCGGCGACGATGCTGGCGGTGGCCGGCCGCAGCTCGGCCTGGCGCGCGTACGGGTCCAGCTTCAGCGGCAGCGCCTCACCGGCGGTGCCGATCAGGTCGAACTTGTAGCGCGCGCCGGGGGCGACGCCGGGCAGGAAGATCTCCCACACCCCGCACTCGCGCCGCAGCCGCATCGGGTGCTGCACCGGGCTCCAGCGGTTGAAGTCGCCGACCACGCTGACCCGACGCGCGTTCGGCGCCCACACCGCGAAGCCGCAGCCGGCCACGCCCTGGTGCTCGCGCGGGGTCGCGCCGAGCACCAGGTACGGCCGCTGGTGCGAGCCCTCGGCCAGCAGCCACGCATCCATCTCGCCGAGCAGCGGGCCGAAGCGGTACGGGTCGTCCTGCAGCGTCGCCGGCGCGTCGCGCCACTGCACCCGCAGCCGGTAGTCGGCTAGTGGCGGCGCGGCTGCCGGCGCGGTCGTGGCTGCGGCCGCGGTCGTGGTGGACGGCGCGGTAGCGGTCGACGCCGTAGTCAGAGGCGATCTCGCTGCCGGGCTCGAAGCCGCGGCTGCCGGCGCCGGCGACAGCGCGAAGTCGACCATGCCCTCGAACAGCCCGGCGTCGTTGCGCGGCGCCAGCGTCGCCAGCGCGCTGCGCCCGTCGGCGCTCAGCACCTGCACCGCGGTCGCGCCGGGCAGCAGCACCGCGATGTGCTGCCGGCCGTCGGGCAGCAGGTGCGGCCCGAGCACCGCGAACGGGTCGGCGTGCCGGCCCTGGCCGAGCAGCCAGGCGTCGTGGTCGCTCAGCACGGCGCCGCCGCCGGGCCTTCGGGCTGCAGGCCCCAGATCTCGCGCGCGTACGCGCGGATCGTGCGGTCCGACGAGAAGCGGCCCATCGCCGCGACGTTGAGCACCGCCGCGCGCGCCCAGGCGTGGCGGTCGCGAAAGAGCGCTTCGACCCGCGCCTGCGCGGCGACGTAGGCGTCGTAGTCGGCGAGCAGCTGGTAGTGGTCGCCGCCGTCGACCAGCGCGGCGACGAGCTCGCGGTGGCGATCGGGCTCCTCGGGCGCGAATACGCCGCCGGCGATCGCCGCGAGCACCGCCTGCAGCCGCGGGTTGGCGTCGAGCAGCTCGCGCGGCCGGTAGCCGGCGGCGCGCCGCGCCTGCACCTGCTGCGCGTCCTGGCCGAAGATGAAGACGTGCTCGGCGCCGACCGCGTCGCGGATCTCGATGTTCGCGCCGTCCTCGGTGCCGATCGTCAGCGCGCCGTTCAGCGCGAGCTTCATGTTGCCGGTGCCCGAGGCCTCGGTGCCGGCGGTGGAGATCTGCT
>CAZKCJ010000317.1:0-3346 GCA_964550885.1 uncultured Rubrivivax sp.
TGCATCGCGTTATTGACGTGCAGCACCGCGGAGCGCTCGCTGATGCCCAGGATCGCGCCGACCTCCCAGGCGGTCTTGCCTTCCATCGTCCAGCGCAGCGCTTCGAGCTCGCGCGGCGTCAGCGACGGCTTCTCCGGCTGCAGCGGCGCCGGCAGCAGCAGCCGCATCGCCGCGTCCTGCGCGTGCACCGCGAACAGCTGCAGGTCGGCGACCAGGCGCTGCAGTTCGCCGCTGTCGGGCGGCAGCGGCGCGTCGCGGTCGACCCCCAGCAGGAAGTGCCGGCCGTCGGGCAGGTGCAGCGCCATCGCGATGCCGGTGCGGTAGCCGAAGTGCGCCTGCTCCTCCCACAGTTCGCCCAGGCCGGGCCCGGTGTAGGTGTGCTGGTCCCAGATGATCGGCACGCTGTGGTGGCGCAGGTGCTGCATCACCGGATCCGCCTGGGTGCGCTGCGCGTTGAAGAAGGCCTCGCTGTAGGCCACCGGCGTGTTGTCGATGCTGACCACCTCGGTGCCGGCCAGGCCGCTCTCGAGCACGGTCAGCGCGGCGACGGTGTCGAAGCCGAGCCCGCGCGCGAAGCGCACCACCTCGTCGCGGAACTGTTCGCGATCCTGTGCCTGCAGCACCGCGGCGTAGCTGCCCGCCAGCATCAGCGGCTCCACCCGCCCTGACAGGGTTTACAGCTTTGCAACACTGCGTGCTCGCGCGACGATTGCGTCATGTCGAATCACGCGTCATCCGCGCCCACTGCCCCATGAACTCCTGTACGCCATGGTCGATCCGTGCCTGGCCGCCCGTATTGTGGCAGGCCGGGTGCGACCCGCAATTGTGCTGGCGCCACATCGGCACCCACGTCAGCCACCCCAGCGCCTTCGTCGGCGCCAGCAGCGGCCAGACGCTGTGGGCCGGCAGCAGCGGCGACGGCGAAGCCGGCGTCGCCTGGGACTGGATCCAGCTGCGCGCCGGCGTGGTCGCGATGGCCGACCCGATGACGGTGGTCACCAACCTGCGCCTGATCGGCGACGAGGGCGAGGTGCTGACCGCTACCGAGTCGGCCCGCTACCTGAACGCGATCGTGCACGCGCTGCCCTGGCAGGACGAGGTCCAGCGCGCGCTGCTCGCGGCCTGAGCACCGCGCCGCTTCCCGCCGCCGATCCCGGCGCGAGCCCGCGCGCGCGCCGCGGGGCGTGTTTCCAACACGGGTCCGGAGCCGCCGCCGATCGACCCCGGCCGCGGTGCGGGCGCGGCGCATCGCCTACGATGCCGGCCCCATCCATCGAAGCGCGGAGACTTGCCTGATGAAGCTCTACTACAGCCCCGGCGCGTGTTCGCTGAGCCCGCACATCGTGCTGCGCGAAGCCGGCCTGCCGTTCACGCTGGAGCTGGCCAGCACCAAGACCCACAAGCTCGCCGACGGCACCGACTACTACTCGATCAACCCCAAGGGCTACGTGCCGCTGCTCGAACTCGACGACGGCCAGCGCCTGACCGAAGGCCCGGCGATCGTGCAGTACATCGCCGACCGCGTGCCCGACAAGAAGCTGGTCGCGCCCTGGGGCTCGATGGAGCGCTACCGCCAGCTCGAGTGGCTGACCTTCATCGGCACCGAGATCCACAAGAGCTTCAGCCCGCTGTTCAACCCGGCCTCGTCCGACGAGCTGAAGAACTTGTCGCGCACCCGGCTCGGCCAGCGGCTGCAGTGGGTCGACACGCAGCTGGCCGGCAAGCCGTACCTGGGCGGCGACGGCTTCGCGGTCACCGACGCCTACCTGTTCGTGGTGACGAACTGGAGCAACTTCGTGCAGGTCGACATCGGCGCGCTCGCCAACGTGAAGGCCTTCCTCGAGCGGGTCGCCGCGCGCCCGTCGGTGCAGGCGGCGATGAAGGCCGAAGGCCTGATCAAGTAGCACGCCGCCGCCGTGTGGCGCCCGCGGCCGCGCGCCGGCGCGGCCTGGCTGCTGGCCGGGTGCGCTTGCACCGCCGCACTCGCTGCTTCCGTCGGCGGCGAGCGCGCGCTGCCGCCGGGAGGCGAGGCACCGGCCCCCGGCGACTTCGACGCGACCCTGTGCGTGGCGGTGGCCGCGGCGCCGCCCGACTGCGGCCCGGTCAGCGCCCGCGTCGACGCCGCCGGCCGCACCGTGGTGCGGATCAGCGACATCGTCTATCTGCTGCAGATGTACGGCGAGCAGCTGGGCATCACGATGTTCCACGGCGCGATGCAGGTCGACGGCTTCTTCGCGCCCTACCGCTGGCGCGGCCTCGAGCTCGAGTTCGTCGACGTCGAGAAGAACACGCGCTACGAGCTGCGGCTGGGCGCGCCGCGCGCGCCGGCGCGCTGATGCCGCGCGCACGCGCTTGCGCCGCCGGCCGCAGCCGCCGGCGGGGCCGGCCTCAGCCGAGTTGCGCGGCGGCCAGCAGTTCGCGCGTGTAGGCCGCGCGCGGCGCCGCCAGCAGCGCCAGCGCCTCGCCCTCCTCGACAATCTCGCCGTCCTTCATCACCAGCACCCGGTGCGCCATCGCGCGCACCACGGCCAGGTCGTGGCTGATGAACAGGTAGCTGAGCCGGTAGTGCGCCTGCAGCTCGGCCAGCAGCCGCAGCACCTGCTGCTGCACCGACACGTCCAGCGCCGAAGTCGGCTCGTCCAGCACCAGCACCTCGGGGCGCAGCACCACCGCGCGCGCGATCGCGATCCGCTGGCGCTGGCCGCCGGAGAACTCGTGCGGGTAGCGCTGCAGCACCTGGGCGACGCCGTGGCGCTCGCTCAGGCCGACCTCGTCGAGCATCTGCAGCACCAGCCGCTCGCGCTCGGCGGCGCCGAGCTCGGGCTGGTGCAGCGCGAGGCCCTCGCCGACGATCTGCCCGACCGTCAGCCGCGGCGACAGCGCGGCGAACGGGTCCTGGAACACCACCTGCATGCGCCGGCGCATCGCGCGCAGCGCGCGGCGCGGCGCGTTGTCGATGCGCTGCTCGTCCAGCCGCACCTCGCCGGCGGCCAGCTCCTGCAGCGCCAGCAGCGCCATCGCCAGCGTGGTCTTGCCCGAGCCGGACTCGCCGACGATGCCCAGCGTCTCGCCGCGCGCCAGCTGCAGCGTGGCCGCGCGCACCGCGACGAACTCGCGCCGGCGCAGCCAGCCGGCGGCGAGCGGGAAGCTGACCTTCAGCTCCCTGGCCTGCAGCAGCGGCTCGGCTGCGGCGGGCAGCGGCTGCACCAGCCGCTGCGGCCGGCTGGCGAGCAGCCGCTGCGTGTACGGGTGCTGCGGCTGCGCGAAGACCGCGGCGGTGGCGCCGCTCTCGACCAGCCGGCCGCGCTCCATCACGCCGACGCGGTGCGTGAAGCGGCGCACCAGG
>CAZKCJ010000318.1:0-3336 GCA_964550885.1 uncultured Rubrivivax sp.
ATCGCCGCCGCGCTGGCCGGCTGCGCGACGCCGCGCACCCAGGGCCCGGCGCCGCTGCCCGCCGGCGACGCCGAGCGGCGGATGCAGGTCTGGGGCCGCGAGCTGCAGCGCTACGTCGCGCAGCAGGGCCACGGCGACCCGGCGGTGCTGGCGCGGCTGCCGCAGCTGCGCGCTGGCCCGAACCCGCGGCCGGCGCAGATCGTCTTTCGCGTCAACGACCTCGACGCCACGGTGCCCGGCAGTGACGGCTACGACCTCAGCGGCCTGCTGCTGGGCCGCATCGACCGCGCAGGCCCGCCCTGGTACCTGTTCGTCGTCGGCTCGATCCAGCGCCGCGACGGCCAGCCGGCCGCGCTCGCCGACCTGCGGCTGCTCGCGATGTCCTTCGGCGCCGAGGCGTCCGTCTGGATCGGGCCCGCAGCCGACGCGCCGACGCTGCAGCGTTACGCCGGCGCCCATCCGCAGCCGCGCGTGCTGCGCTTCCCGGAAGCGACGGACCGCTTCGAGCTGGTGCCGTGCGCGCCGGCGGTGTGCGTCGAGGAGGCCGGCTCCGGCGCCCGCTGGCGCCTGGAGTGACGCTCTGGCTCCGGCCGGAGCGTTTGCGCGCGGCGCGATCGGGCCCGCGGCGTCCTCACCCGCACGGCACGCTGCCCGGGGTACGGCGCGCGTGCTCCCGCGGCGTTGCCAGCGGCTGCGAGCGGTCGACCGCCAGACCCGGGCCGACGCCGGCGCGGGCGGCGCGCGCCTTCAGCGCGGCACTGACGCCAGCCGCCGGCGCATCGCCTCGTACAGGCAGATCGCGCCCGCCGCGGCGACGTTGAGCGACTCCTCGCCGCCGGGCTGCGGGATGCGCACGGTCAGCGCGCAGCGCGCCAGCAGCCCGGGCGCGACGCCCTGCCCTTCGTGGCCGAAGACCCAGGCGGCGGGCTGCGGCAGCGGCGCGTCGGGCAGCGCCAGCGGCGCGCGCGGGCTGGTCGCCACCAGCGGCAGCGCCAGGCCCAGCAGCGCGACGGGGTCGATCGACTCGTGCAGCGGCAGCGCGAAGTGCGCGCCCATGCCGGCGCGCAGCACCTTCGGCGACCACAGCGCCGCGGTGCCCGCCAGCGCGACCACCTGGCCCACGCCCAGCGCCGCCGCGCTGCGCAGCAAGCTGCCGACGTTGCCGGCGTCCTGCACCCGGTCGAGCACCAGCGTGTCGACCCCCGTGCGCAGCGCAGGCGGCTCGGGCCGATCGACCAGCGCGCCGATCGCCACTGCCGGCTGCAGCGCGCTGATCTCGGCGAAGCGCGCGGCGTCGACCTGCAGCACCTCGTCGGCCTGCGCGGCCAGCGCGCGCAGCGGCGCGCGCTGCGCCGCGCGCTCGGTCAGCAGCAGCACCCGCAGCCGCCCGCCGCGCGCCAGGCAGGCCTGCAGCAGGTGCTCGCCCTCGAGCCAGACCGAGGCGCTGCGCGGCTGCCGGCGATACGCGGCCGGGTCGCGCTGCAGCCGGCGCAGGTAGGCCAGCCGCGGATTGCCGCGCGCGCTGGCGGCCTGCGGCGGCGCGGTCATCGACGCCGCTTCGCGCCGCCGGCGCGCCCCGCGCACACCCTGCACGCCGAGCTCATCGACGCTCGATCGACGCGGCCACCGGCGCGAAGCTGCGCCGGTGCGCGTCGCAGGGGCCGCAGGCGCGCAGCGCCGCCAGGTGCGCGGGCGTCGGGTAGCCCTTGTGCGCGCCGAAGCCGTACTGCGGGTGGCGGCGATCGAGCTCCGCGCACAGCCGGTCGCGGTGGACCTTGGCCAGGATCGACGCCGCCGAGATCGCGGCCACGCTGGCGTCGCCCTTGACGATCGCGCGCACCGGCATCGGCAGCGCCGGCACGCGGTTGCCGTCGACCAGCACGCTGCGCGGGCGCAGCCGCAGGCCCTGGACTGCGCGCTGCATCGCCAGCAGCGTCGCCTGCAGGATGTTCAGGCGGTCGATCTCCTGCGCGCTCGCCTCGGCGACGTGGCAGGCGAGCGCGCGCGCGCGGATCTCGTCGTACAGCCGCTCGCGCGTGACCGGGCCGATCCGCTTGGAGTCGGCCAGCCCGGCGATCGGCTGCAGCTCGTCGAGGATCACCGCGGCGGCGACCACCGGGCCGGCCAGCGGGCCGCGGCCGGCCTCGTCGACGCCGGCGATCAGGCCCAGGCACTGCTGGCGCGCGAGCAGCGCCTGCCAGCGCTGCTGGGTCAGCCTAGGCCGCGACGAGCTGGGCGATCGCATCGGTGGCCGCGCGCGCGGTGTCGCGCCGCAGTTGCTGGTGCAGCCCGGCGAAGCACGCACGCATCGCCTGCTGCCGCGCCGGGTCGTCGAGCAGCCGCCCGAGCTCGGCGGCGATCGCCTCGGGCGTGGCCGCGTGCTGCAGCAGCTCGGGCACCACCGCCTGCCCGGCGAGGATGTTCGGCAGGCTCGCCCAGCGCGTGTGCACGAAGTGCTCGACGATCCACCAGTTCAGCGCGTGCGTGTGGTAGGCGACCACCATCGGCCGCTTGAACAGCGCCGCCTCGAGCGTGGCGGTGCCGCTGGCGACCAGCGCCAGGTCGCAGGCACCGCGTGCGCGCGGCCGTCGACCAGCGTCAGCGGCAGCCGCGGCGCGGCCAGCAGCGGCTCGATCAGCGGCCGCATGCCGGGCGCGGCTGGCAGCACGAAGCGCAGCTGCGGCCGCTGCGCATGCAGCCGCGCGGCGGCGTCGACGAAGCGCGGCGCGAGCCGCGTGACCTCGGCCGCACGGCTGCCGGGCAGCAGCGCGAGCACCGTGTCCGCGTCGCTCAGCCCCAGCTCGGCGCGTGCGGCGGCGCGCGGCGGCTCGGGCGGGATCAGGTCGGCCAGCGGGTGGCCGACGAAGGTCGCGGCGACGCCGTGGCGCGCGAGCAGCGCCGGCTCGAACGGGAACAGGCACAGCACCTGGTCGGCACTCGCCGCCAGCCGCGCGGCGCGGCCCTCGCGCCAGGCCCAGACCGACGGGCAGACGAAGTGCACGCAGCGCAGCCCGCCGCGCTTCAGGCGCCGCTCGAGGCCGAGATTGAAGTCGGGCGCGTCGATGCCGACGAACAAGGCCGGCCGCTCGGCCAGCAGCCGCGCGCCGAGCCGGCGGCGCAGCTGCCACAACGCCGCCTGCTCGCCGAGCGCGTCGACGAAACCGTTGACCGCGAGCCGGTCGCTGGACCACCAGGCGTCGAAGCCCTGCGCGCGCATCAGCGGCCCGCCGACGCCGGCCGCCGCCAGCTGCGGCCAGCGTGCGCGCAATGCGCTCAGCAGCAATGCTGCGAGCAGGTCGCCCGAGGCTTCGCCGGCGACCATCGCGAAGCGCGGCC
>CAZKCJ010000319.1:0-3303 GCA_964550885.1 uncultured Rubrivivax sp.
TGTTCATGCGGTCTTGCCAGCGGCACAAAGCGGTCAACTGCCGGAAGTAGGGTCAGTACCCCGGCGGCCGCCGGTCACCCCACGGGCGCACGCGTTCGAGCTGTGCGGCCAGCCGCAGCAGCGTCGGCTCGTCGCCGAGCCGCGCGACGAACTGCATGCCGATCGGCAGGCCGGCCGCGTTCCAGTGCAGCGGCACCGACATCGCCGGCTGGCCGGTGGCGTTGAACAGCGGCGTGAACGGGATGTAGTCGAAGGTGCGCTCGGCCAGCGGCGTGACCACGCCCAGCGCCTTCAGCAGGCCGCCGGCGCCGAAGGCGTTGACCACGCGCATCAGCCGGGTCTCGGCGGCCGACGGCTGCAGCGCGCCGATCAGCGGCGGCGGCGCGGCCAGCGTCGGCGTCAGCAGCAGGTCGTACTGCGCGAAGAAGGGCGCGAGCGTGCGCGCGGCCAGCTGCAACGTGCGCGCCGCCTGCGCGTAGGCGCTGGCGCCGAGCGCGCGGCCGAGCAGGCCGAGGCTGTAGGTCGACGGCTCGAAGTCGCGCGCCCGCGGCCGCCGCCCGGCCAGCCGCGCGATCGCCTCGATCTCGGCGCGCACCTCGCCGGCGAGGATCGTGACGAAGGCGACCGCGCAGGCTTCGCGGTCCACCGGCGGCGCGGCCTCCTCGACCCGGTGGCCCAGGCCTTCGAGCAGCCTGGCGGTGGCGCGCACGCCTTCGCTGCAGTCGGCGTGGACCTCGCGCCCCCACAGCGGCCGGTCGGTGTAGGCGATGCGCAGCGCGCCGGGCTCGGTGTCGACTTCGGCCAGCAGCGCTCGGGCGCGTGCCGGTGCGGCGTAGGGTGCACCGCCGTCGGCGCCGGCGGTGGCGTCGAGCATCGCCGCGCTGTCGCGCACCGAGCGGCTGAGCACGTGCTCGATCGCGAAGCCACGCCACAGCTCGCCGAAGTCCGGGCCGGTCGGGGTGCTGCCGCGGCTGGGCTTCAGGCCGAACAGGCCGCAGCACGACGCCGGGATCCGGATCGAGCCGCCGCCGTCGCCGCCGCTGGCCAGCGGCACCATCCGCGCCGCCACCGCCGCGGCCGAGCCGCCCGACGAGCCGCCGGGCGAGTGCGCCAGCGCCCACGGGTTGCGGGTGGCGCCGGCGGTGGCCGGCTCGGTGTACGGCACCAGCCCCAGCTCGGGCGTGTTGGTGCGGCCGACCAGCACCAGCCCGGCGGCGCGCCAGCGGCGCACCAGCTCGCTGTCGTGCGGCATCGGCAGCGCGGCCAGCAGCCGGGTGCCGTTGGCGGTGGGCTCGCCGGCGATCGTCGCGACCAGGTCCTTGACCAGGAAGGGCACGCCGGCGAAGGGCGCCTGCGGGTCCACCGCCGCAGCCTCGGTGCGCGCGCGCTCGTAGCGGGTGCGGATCACTGCGTTCAGCGCCGGGTTGGTGGCCTCGATCCGGGCGATCGCGGCTTCCAGCAGCTCGGTCGAGCTCAGCGCGCCGCGGCGCACCTGCTCGGCCATCGCCAGGCCGTCGAGGCGTGCGTAGTCGTCGAAGCTGATCATCGCGAGGATGGTGGGGCGAACGCGCGGCGATCGTAGCCGGCACGCGCGGCCGCCACCACTGCGGCGGCTGCGAGCCGGCCCACGGCGGTCGCTGTGCTATGGTTTTCGCGCGCCCATTGCACTCTCGCCGCCTGCGGCCGCAACCGCAGGCGGCGTGGGGCGCGGGCGCTGTCGCCAGCATGCTGACCATCCCCCGACCCGACCTGCGCACCCGGATCCAGCGGCTGTTGCAGCGCGTCGGCGGGCGCTACTGGTTCCCGCAGGTGCCGCTCGCGCTGCTGCTGGCGCTGGGCGGGGCCTGGCTGCTGCAGGTGGAGCTGGGCGCGCAGTGGCAACACGTGCTCGACCTGCTGCTGGTTGGCGACCACACGCTGTCCAAGGACCTGCTGCCGCCGCTGCTGATCGGCACGGGCATGCTGGTGATGGTCTTCGGCCTGCTGTTCAGGTCGCGGCTGGCGTGGACGATGGCGCTGCTGCTGGCCGCCACCGCCGCGGCCAGCATGCTGTTCGGCCGCGCGGCGCAGGGCTCGCTGCTGGCCGGCTACTTCCTGCTGATGGTGGCGCTGCTGGCCTTCGCCTGGCGCCAGTTCGACCGCGCCAGCGTCACCGCCAGCACCCTGTTCGCGCTGACCTCGGTGGCGATGCTGGTGATGTACGCGACCTTCGGCGCGTACTACATCGGCAACGAGTTCAAGCCCGAGATCGCCGACCTGGTGAGCGCGCTGTACTTCGCGATGGTCACGATGACCACCGTCGGCTACGGCGACATCACGCCGCAGACACCCGAGGCCAGGCTGTTCACGGTGTCGATCATCGTGCTCGGCGTCGCGGTGTTCGCGACCTCGCTGACCGCGGTGATCGCGCCGCTGATCAGCCGCAGCCTGCAACGGATCGTCAACCACAAGGGCCAGCGCATGCAACGCGAGAACCACTTCGTCGTCGTCGGCAACACCGCGCTGGCGCTGAACACCTGCCGCGAGCTGGCCCGGCGCGGGCAGCCGGTCACGCGGGTGCTGCGCCAGGAGCCCGAGACCGCGCTGCCGGCGCAAGTCGACGCGCTCGTCGGCGACCCCGCCGACAGCGACCTGCTGCGGCGTGCCGGCGCCGACAAGGCCCAGGCGGTGCTGGCGATGCTGGCCGACGACTCGGAGAACGCGTTCCTGGTGCTGGCGGTGCGTGCGCTCGGCGGCAGGGCGCGCACCGTGGCCGCGGTCAACGACGCCAAGCATCTGGAGCGGATGCAGCTGGTCCACCCCGACGTGGTGATCGCGCCGCAGATCCTGGGCGGCGAGCTGGCGGCGATGATGCTTACCGGCGAGCAGGTCACCGGCGACTTCGTGCTCAAGCGGCTGCTGCAGGCGGCGGATGCCGGCGCCTCGACGCCGCCGGCGGGTTGATCGCCGGCGCGCTCGTCAATGGCGGCGCGTTGTACCGGTCGTGCGGTGCGGCGCAGCGGCCGCAACGCTGGCGAGCCGCCGCGCTGCGGCGGCGTTGCCGGGCGGGCGGGGGCGGCCGGAGGGTGCGCAGCGCAGCCCTAGAATAGCCGGCCCGTCGCCGTGCGGGCGCCGGCGGCGGTGCCCCCGCGCGAGTCGGCGCAGTCCGCAGCGGCCGGGCGCGAAGCGCGGCCGCGGTCGCGCACGACAGGCTTCGTTTCGCGCGCGGCAGTCCCAGCGACGGGGCGGCCCCGCCAGGTCGCCGGCTCGCTTCGCGCAGGGTGGCCACCCCGCGGATGAGGGCCGCAGGTCTCGTGCGAGACT
>CAZKCJ010000320.1:0-3272 GCA_964550885.1 uncultured Rubrivivax sp.
TCTCGCGGTAGAGCACGCCGAGGAAGTTGAGCGGGATGTAGAGCTGGATCATGAACGCGTTGATCATCACCAGGTCGCCCAGCGTGAGCCGGCCGGCGACCACGCCCTCGGTCGCGCGCCACAGCATCGCCACCAGCGCCGCCGCGATCACCAGCTGCTGGCCGGTGTTCAGCAGCGACAGCGTGCTCTGGCTCTTCAGCGCGACCCGGCGCAGCTGCTCCAGGCCCTCGTCGTAGCGCCGCGCTTCGAAGGCCTCGTTGTTGAAGTACTTGACGGTCTCGTAGTTCAGCAGCGAGTCGACCGCGCGCGCGTGCGCCTTGGAGTCGAGCTCGTTCATCTGCCGGCGGAACTGGGTGCGCCACTCGGTGACGCCGACGGTGAAGCCGACGTAGACCATCAGCGCGGCGGCGGTGATCCACGCGAACACGGGGTCGAACTTCAGCGCCAGCAGCGCCAGCACCATCGTCACCTCGATCAGCGTGGGCACGATGCTGTAGATCGAGTACGAGACCAGCGCGTGCACCGCGCGCGTGCCGCGCTCGATGTCGCGCGACATGCCGCCGGTCTGGCGCTCGAGGTGGAAGCGCAGGCTCAGGCCGTGCAGGTGCTCGAACACCTGCAGCGCGATGCTGCGCGCCGCGCCCTCGGTGGCCTTGGCGAACACCAGCTCGCGCAGCTCGGTGAACAGCGACGAGCACAGCCGCAGCCCGGCGTAGGCGAGCAGCAGCCCCGCCGGCACCACCAGCAGCGCGCGCGCGTCGCCGGCCTTGATGTCCAGCGCGTCGACCAGGTGCTTGAGCAGCACCGGCACGCCGACGTTGGCCGCCTTGGCGCCGACCATGAACAGCAGCGCGATGCCGACGCGCCAGCGGTAGCGCCACAGGTAGGGCAGCAGCCGGCGCAGCGTCGCCAGGTCGGAGCGCGCGCCTGCGGCCGGCGCGGGGGCGCCGTCGGCGGGGCCGGCGTGGGTGCGGTGCATGGCGGCTTCGATGGAAGAATCGGCGACCCTTCAACGGCGCCCGAGGTGCGAACGATGAGCAGCAGCAACGGCGGTGCGATCGCCCCCGCCCGGCCCGCGAGTGTGCCCGACGACAGCGTGCTGGTGCTGCGGGTGATGCCGCTGCCGGCCGACGTGAACGGCAACGGCGACGTCTTCGGCGGCTGGATCATGGCGCAGGTGGACATGGCCGGCGCGGTGCTGCCCAGCCGGATCGCGCGCGGGCGGATCACCACCGTCGCGGTCAACGAGTTCGTGTTCAAGCAGCCGGTGTCGATCGGCGACCTGCTGAGCTTCTACGCGCGGGTCGAGCGCGTCGGCCGCACCTCGATCACCGTGCACGTCGAGGTCTACGCCGAGCGCGACCCGGCCAACCTGCAGGTGGTGAAGGTCACCGAGGCGAGCCTGACCTACGTCGCGATCGACCAGCAGGGCAGCCCGCGGGAGCTGCCGCGGCAGTGAAGGCGGCGCGCCGCCGGATGCAGCGCGCCGCGGCGCCGGGCCTGGACCTGGGCCTGGACCTCTGCCTGCAGCCGCCGGCCCGCGCCCGCGTCAATCGATGAAGAAGTCGGCCAGCAGGTCCTTGGTGCCCGGCGTGACGCTGTAGCGATCGAAGTCGGTCACGCCGCTGCGGGCCAGCAGCTCGTCGTCGATGAAGAAGTTGCCGGTGGTGGTGGCGGCGTCGCTGGTCAGGATCAGCCAGGCGGCGTCGGCCAGGATCTCGGGCTTGCGGCACCTGGCGACGTCCACGCCGGGGATCATCTGCAGCGCCGCGGTCGCGATCGCGGTGCGCGGCCACAGGCTGTTGACGCCGATGCCGTGGCGCCGGAACTCGCCCGCGTGGCCGAGCGTGCACATGCTCATGCCGTACTTGGCCATGGTGTAGGCGACGTGGTTCTCGAACCAGTGGGTGCGCATGCTCAGCGGCGGGCTCATGTTCAGCACGTGCGGGTTGCGGCCGGCCTGCGCGCTCCTGACCAGCTCGCCCAGGCAGGCCTGGGTGCACAGGTAGGTGCCGCGCACGTTCACGCCGAACATCAGGTCGAAACGCTTCATCGGCGTGGCCGGGGTGGCGGTGAGGCTGATCGCGCTGGCGTTGTTGACCAGGATGTCGATGCCGCCGAAGCGCGCAACCGCGGCCTGCACCGCCGCCTGCACGCTGGCCTCGTCGCGGATGTCGGTGACCAGCGCGAGCGCGCGGCCGCCGGCGGCCTCGATCTCGGCGGCGGCGGTGTGGATCGTCCCCGGCAGCTTCGGGTTCGGCGCGTCGGTCTTGGCGGCGACGACGATGTTCGCGCCGTCGGCGGCGGCGCGCTTGGCGATCGCCAGGCCGATGCCGCGCGACGCGCCGGTGATGAACAGGGTCTTGCGTTGCAGGGTGCTCATCGTGCTTCTCCTCGGGTTTGGTGGGTGCTCGGGTGGGTACTCGGATGCGTGCCCGGGCGCGCGTTCAGGCTGACGCTCAGCCGGGCGACGTGCGCGGCCAGCGCCTCGCCGCAGATGCGGTAGACCGGCTCGCCCGGGTGGAAGCCGTCGACCGCCATAGACTCGGGCCCCAGGTCGATCGCGATCGGCAGGTGCGACACGTCGCCGCGCGTCGCCGCCCAGCGCGCGAGCGCGGCGTCGTGCGCGCGCGCGTCGTCGCCCATCACGCGGCGCAGCGGCTGCGGCAGCAGCGGGAAGCGGTGCACCGGCGGCAGCGGCGCGAACACCACGTGGGCGATGCCGAGCTCGCCGAGCAGCCAGTCGGCCAGCGCCGCACGGTGCTGCACCGCGCGCCGCGGCGACACCAGCGTGATCAGGTCGTTGACGCCGCTGACCACGACCGCGATCTCGCCTTCGCCGGCAGCGTGCCGCGCCTGCGCGCGCAGCAGCGCGTGCACCTGCTGCGTGTTCAGCCCGGTGTGCGCGACCAGCCGCCAGTGCACCGGGCGCTGCACGGCGCGCTGCAGCGCGCGGCTGAAGTGGCCGGCCAGCGCCTGATCCTGGTGCGCGACGCCGACCCCGGCGGCCGACGAGTCGCCGGCCAGCAGCACGTGCAGCGGCGCGCCGGCCGCGGGCAGCGTGCCTTCGCGCGGCCCCGCCGCCTCGGGCAGCACCGGCGCGCGTCGCCGGGTGCCGACCGCCTGCGCGACCAGCACCGGCGCGAGCGCGAGCTTGAGCGCGATCGGCATCGGCGCGGCGCGCGTCAGAACTTCGAGAAGTCGGGCTTGCGCTTCTCGAAGAAGGCCTGGAAGGCCTCGCGCGCCTCCGGGCTGCGCAGCGCCTGCACGAA
>CAZKCJ010000321.1:0-3258 GCA_964550885.1 uncultured Rubrivivax sp.
ACCTGCCCGCCCGGCGGCGATCCGACCTGCGGCTTCACCCGCACCGTGACGGCGATACCGGAGCCGGCGACCTGGGGCTCGATGTCGCTCGGCCTGATGCTGCTCGGCGCGGTGGCCTACCGCCGCGGGCCCAGGGCTTCGCGCAGCTCCAGGGGCTGAGCGGCGCGCACGAAGCGGCGCGTACGCGGCCGCGCGTCGCACGCCGGCGGCCTGCGTTTCGCACCGGGGCGGTTCGCGCTGGGGCGGTTCGCGTCGGGGCGGTTCGCGTCGGCGCCCGCGGGTACGCGAACCGGTCCTCGTCGGGGCGCGCCGGCGAGCCGCCGGCAGCTCGGGCTGCCGCGCCCGGCGATCCGGTGCAGCACGCCGGCGCCGCAGCTCACGCGCGCGGCGCGCGCCGCGCCAGCACCGCGGCGACGCACAGCGCGAACGCCAGCAGCGCACACCACTTGAGGCCGGCGGCGGCCGCAGCCAGCGCGTAGACCTCGGCCGCGTCGAAGCGCGGCGCCGCGGTCAGCCACAGGTGCAGCAAGTTCTCGACCGCGTCGGCCAGCGCCGCGGCCGGCAGCAGCGCCGCGGCGAGCCGCCGCTCGCGCGCGCGCCAGCCGGCGAACAGCGCGGTGCGGTGCGCCAGCACCCAGCCAAAGGCGCCGTAGGCGACGAGCAGCGCGAAGTCCCACGGCAGGTGCGCGCGGTAGCGGGCGACGCCGTCCTCGCCCCAGGCGTGCACCACCGCGCCGAAGGCGCGCGGCGTCGCCGCGAACTGCAGTGCGAGCACGCCCGGCTCGAGCGGCGCCAGCATCAGCGCGATCGCGCCGAACAGCGTGACTGCCGCCAGCCCCAGCGCCCAGGCGAGCCGCGGCCCGTGCGGCTGACCCGCCGGCTGCACGCTGCGTGGCGGGCCGGGCGCGCCGCTCACCGGCGCGCCGCGCGGCAGGCGTCGAGGAAGGCGCGCAGCATCGGCGCGTCGTCGAAGGTGGCTGCGTCGCCTGCGCCCTGGAACTCGGGGTGCCACTGGACCCCGGCGAGGAACGAGCTGCCGGGGCGGCGGATCGCCTCGATCACGCCGTCGTCGGCGCAGCGCGCCTCGACCACGAAGCCCGGCGCCAGCACCCGGACCGCCTGGTGGTGGATGCTGTTGGTGACCGCGCGGCTGACGCCCGGGTACAGCCGCGCGAGCTGGCTCTCGGACTCGAGTGCGATCGTGTGGTAGTGGTGCTCGTACAGCTCGGGGCGCTGGTGCTCGAGCGCGCCCGGCAGCTGGGTCAGCACGTCCTGGTACAGCGAGCCGCCGTTCATCACGTTGATCAGCTGCATCCCGCGGCAGATGCCGAACACCGGCTTGCCGGCCTGAACGAAGGCCTCGACCAGCTCGATCTCGTAGCGGTCGCGCACCGGGTCACCGGCCCACTCGGCGCGCAGCGGCTCCTGCCCGTAGAACTCGGGCGCGACGTCGCTGCCGCCTTGCAGCACCAGGCCGTCGAGCGCGGCCGCGTAGTCGATCAGCCGCAGCTCGGTGCGCAGCTCGGCCTTGTCGGTGCTGAGCGCCGGGATCATCACCGGCAGCGCGGGCCCGCTGAGCACCCAGTGCGCGACCGACTGCTCCAGGTAGTGCAGCGTCTTGGTGAACACGCCGCTCAGCTTGCCCTGCTGGCCGGGGAAGTACAGGCGGGCCGAGATGCCGATCAGCAGCGGCGCGTTGCCCTTCATCGCCGGGCCACCTGCCGCAGTTGGCGTGTGCCCGAGACGCACTGCCGCCGCCGCTGCGTACGCCGCCAGGTGGGCGCCGCAACCGGGGTCGGGCTGCACTGCGTGCGGCCGACCGACGGGCGGGTCGCCGCGCAGCGATCGAACGCTGCGGCGACCGGTGCGATGCGGCGTCGGCTGCCGGCCGGGGGTGTCCGCACTGCTGCCGCATGCATGATCACGGGCGCGATTATGTCGATGCGCTCCACGTGCCGCCGCGTGTGGTCATTCGCGCGGCGCCCGGCCGTGCTGCACTGCGCGCGCGGCGCCGGTGCGCGCGCACCGCCGCTGCCGGTGCGTGACCGCCGCGCCGCGCGCAGCCCGGTCGGCCGTGCTCAGCCCGGTCGGCCGTGCGCCGCCCCCGGTCGCCGCGCCGCACAATCGGCCTTCGCCAACGGATCGGGCGCGGCCGCGAGGTCGCGTGCCGCGGCGCGGACCGCGTGCGGCGGCTGCGTCGATCGCTGCGCGGCGCTCGGCTTCGATCGGTCGCCGCGCGCTGCCCGCGCCGAGCGCAGCCCGCCACCCTTGCCGATGCCCACATCCCGTTGCCAGCCCCTCGCGCCGCCGCGGTGGCACGCGAACGCGCGCGCCGCCGGCCGGCGTGCGGCGGCCATCGGCGGCGTCGGCCATGCGGCGCGCCGCGCGAGCCGGGGCGCGAATTGACGACCGGCGTCGTGCTCGCGGTGCTGCTGGGTGCGCTGCTGCACGCGGCCTGGAACGCGCTGGTCAAGTCGGGCGGCGACCAGCAGCTCGACCTGGTGCTGGTGCACCTGTCGGGCGCGGTGATCGCGCTGCCGCTGCTGGCGCTGGTGGGCCTGCCGCCGGCGGCGGCGTGGCCGTTCCTCGGCGGGTCGCTGCTGATTCACCTGGCCTACTACGTGACGCTGAACGGCGCCTACCGCTGGGGCGACCTGGGCGGCACCTACCCGATCATGCGCGGCGGCGCACCGCTGCTGGTGGCGCTGGCCGGGGTCGCGCTGCTGGGCGAGGGCCTGAGCGCGCTGGCCTGGCTGGGTATCGGCGCGATCACCGCCGGCGTGCTGCTGGTCGGGCTGGCGCGCTCGTCGCAGGCGCTGCACCACGGGCGCGCGCTCGCGTTCGCGCTGCTCAACGCCGCGGTGATCGCCGCGTACACGATCGTCGACGGCAGCGGCACGCGCGCGACGGTCGCGGGCGGCAGCAGCGCGCTCAGCTATGTGCTGCTGCTGGCGGTGCTCGACGGGCTGCCGTACCCGGCGCTGGTGGTCGCGCAGCGCGCGCCCGCCGCGCGCCGGACGATGTGGGCCTACGCGCGCGCGCGCTGGCCGCTGGCCGCGCTCGGCGGGCTGGCGTCGATGGGCTCCTACGGGATCGCACTGTGGGCGATGACGCGCGCACCGGTCGCGGTGGTGTCGGCGCTGCGCGAGACCTCGGTGCTGTTCGCCGCGGCGCTGTCGGTGTGGGTGCTGAAGGAGCGCTTCGGGCTGCGGCGCGCGGGCGGTGCGCTGATCATCGTCGGCGGCGTCGCGGCGCTGC
>CAZKCJ010000322.1:0-1973 GCA_964550885.1 uncultured Rubrivivax sp.
CACGCCGACACCCAGCGGCTTGCCGAGCACCAGCACGTCGCCGGGCTCGGCGTCGGCGTTGCGGCGCACCCGTTTCGGGTGCACCAGGCCGAGCGCGACCAGGCCGTAGATCGCCTCGACCGAGTCGATCGTGTGGCCGCCGGCGATCGGGATGCCGGCGGTGCGGCACACGCTCGCCCCGCCTTCGAGGATGCGGCCGATGGTGGCGGTGGACAGCACGTTGATCGGCATGCCCACCAGCGCCAGCGCCAGGATCGGCCGCCCGCCCATCGCGTACACGTCGCTGATCGCGTTGGTCGCGGCGATGCAGCCGAAGTCGAAGGGGTCGTCGACGATCGGCATGAAGAAGTCGGTGGTCGCGATCAGCGCCTGCTCGTCGTTGAGCTGGTAGACCGCAGCGTCGTCGGCGGTCTCGATGCCCACCAGCAGCTGCGGCGGCAGCGGCATCGCGGCGGTGGTCTCCAGGATCTTGCCGAGCACGCCCGGCGCGATCTTGCAGCCGCAGCCGCCGCCGTGCGACAGCGTGGTCAGGCGGGGTTCGGCGGGGTTCTCAGGGGCGTTCATCACGGGGCTCCAGCGGCCGGCAGCAGCGCGGCAACCAGCCGGCGCAGCTGCGAGCGTTCGTTCTCGGGGGCGAAGCGCGGGGCGCGTTCGGCGCAGCGCGCGCGCAGCGCGGCCAGCATAGCCGGATCGTCGCGTGCGCGTGCGATCGCGGCCGCGAGCCCCGCATCGTCGCCGACCGCGAAGGTGGCCGGGTAGTCCGCGCCGAGCAGGCCGAGGTTGCCGTCGATCCGCGACGCCAGCACCGGGGTGCCGCTGCGCAGCGCCTCGATCACCACGTTTGCACCGCCCTCCATCCGGCTCGCGTGCACCAGCAGGTGCGCGCGCTGGATCCAGCGCCGCACCTGCGGCCGCGGCAGCGCGCCGTGCCAGCGGTAGCTCGGCTGCGCGCGCGCGAGCGCGCTCGCCGCCGCGCCCAGCGCCGGGTCGAGCGCGCCGCCGATGTGGTCGAAGCGCAGGTCACGGCGCGCGGCCAGCCGCTGCACCGCGCGCAGGTAGGTCAGCGGATCCTTCTCGTCGCGCAGGTGGCCGACCATCAGCACCCGCAGCACCGCGGCCTCGGGCGCGGCCAGCGAGCGGCGCTGCGCGCATGACTGCAGCAGCACCTGGCAGCGCGCGCGCAGCGGCGCCGGCAGCTGGCGCGCGCCGAGCTCGTTGAGCACGACGATCGCGTCGGCGGCGGCGAGCGAGGCCTGCGCGGCGGCGTCGACGTGGATGTCGCGGTACAGGTCGGTGCCGGTCAGCGCGAGCAGCAGCGGCCGCGTGCCGGCCGCGCGCCAGGCGGCGACGGACGCGGCCGAGCGCCGCGCGTGCAGCGCGATCAGCAGCGCGTCGTCGCCGCCGTCCCAGTGCGCGGCCAGCCGCACCTGGTACGCACCGGCGAGCATCCGCCCCCATCGCTCTGCGGTCTGCCAGTTGCCGTTGTTGGCCGAGGCCAGGGCCGGGGTCACAATCACCACGCCGGGCCGTGCGCTGCGCGCGCGACCGGCGGCCGGCCGCGCGACCGGCGCCAGTTGGTCGGTGGCTGATGCCACCTCGGCGGCGCCGGCAGTGACGGTGCCGCGCTGCGGGCCGCGCTGCGCGCTGCTGCTGCAGGAGGATCGACGATGCACGCCGCGAGCCTAACCCCAACCCGCAGCGCGCCGGCGACCGACCCCGCCGGCCGACGCGGCGACGCGGCTGCGCTCGACGCGGCGCTGCAGGCCAGCCGCGCCGACACGCTGCGCAGCTTCGCCGCGTACGAGCGCGCGCTGCCGCAGCTGCAGGTGCCGCTACGCGAGGAGCTGAACCCGCCGCTGTGGGAGCTGGGCCACATCGGCTGGTTCCAGGAGTTCTGGCTCGACCGCTTCAGCGCGCGCGACGACGGCTGGCGCGCCGACCCGGATGCACCGCGCCGCCCCGGCGTGCGCGCC
>CAZKCJ010000322.1:1983-3257 GCA_964550885.1 uncultured Rubrivivax sp.
CTGTACCACAGCAGCCGGGTCGCGCACGACTCGCGCTGGCAGCTGCCGCTGCCCGACGCCGCCGCGACCCGTGCCGACCTGGCCGCGCAGCTCGAGCGCACGCTCGAGCTGCTGCACGCGCCCAGCCGCGACCCGCAGCGCTACTTCCACCGGCTGGCGCTGCTGCACGAGGACATGCACCACGAAGCCGCGCTGTACATGGCGCAGGCGCTGGGCGTGCCGGTCGACGATCCGCGCTGGCAGGCAACGCCGCTGCCGGCGCCGCCGCCGCCGCTGCGCCTGGCGGCGACGCGCTGGCGGCTGGGCAGCGATCCCGCGGCCGGCTTCGCCTTCGACAACGAGCTGCAGCCGCACGAGCTCGAGCTCGATGCATTCGAGATCGACGCGCAGGTGCTGCGCTGGGCCGAGTACCTGCCCTTCGCCGATGCCGGCGGCTACCGCGACCCGCGGCTGTGGAGCGACGAGGGCTGGCGCTGGCGCAGCCAGACGGATGCGCAGGCGCCGCGCTACCTGCGGCGCGACGGCGACAACTGGCTGCAGTGGCGCCATGGCCGCTGGCGCGAACTCGACCTGCGCGAGCCGGCCTGCCACCTGAGCGCGTACGAGGCGCAGGCCTGGTGCCGCTACACCGGCCGGCGGCTGCCGACCGAGGCCGAGTGGGAGCGCGCGGTGCTGGCCAGCGGCGCGCAGCCGGCGGCGGCGCTGCGCTGGGGCGACGCGTGGGAGTGGACCGCGACTGCATTCGGCCCCTACCCGGGCTTCGTCGCGCACCCGTACCGCGACTACTCGCAGCCCTGGTTCGACGGCCGGCCGGTGCTGCGCGGCGCGTCGTTCATGACCCAGCCGCGGCTGCGCGACCCGCACTACCGCAACTACTTCCGGCCCTACCGCAACGACCTGCCGGCGGGGCTGCGCAGCTGCGCGCGCTGAGCCGAAGCGCGCGGGCATGGCCGCGTGCCGGCGCCGCACGTTCGAGCCGGTGCAGCGCGCCTGCCGCGCCGCGTCGCCAGCGCCGCCAACGCGTCGCGGGCGCGCACCGTTGGCGAACCCAGCCGGGTCAGCCCGGCGCAGCCGCAGCGAGCACCAACGCGAACCAGCCGCGCTCGTCGAGGTAGTGCTCGACCGGCCGCCAGCCGGCCGCGTGCAGCAGCGCGTCGAAGACCGGCAGCGTCCACTTGTACGAGTTCTCGGTGTGGATCCGCTCGCCGGCGGCGAACTGCCGCTCGCCGCCGCGCCAGCACACGCGCTGCGCGTGCCGCGCCTGCAGGTGCATC
>CAZKCJ010000323.1:0-3255 GCA_964550885.1 uncultured Rubrivivax sp.
GCGCGTTGCCGTCGAGGATCGCCACCGGCTCGTCGAAGCACAGCGCGGCGATCGCCGCGGCGGTCGAGCGGCCGATGCCCGGCAGCTGCGCGAGCGCCGCGCTGCTGCGCGGGAACCGGCCGCCGTGCTCGGCGCACAGCCGCTGCGCGCAGCGATGCAGGTTGCGCGCGCGGCTGTAGTAGCCCAGCCCGCTCCAGCACGCCAGCACGTCGTCCAGCGGCGCCGCGGCCAACCGCTGCAGGTCGGGGAAGCGCTCGAGGAAGCGCGCGTAGTAGGCGCGCACGGTGGCGACCTGGGTCTGCTGCAGCATCACCTCCGACAGCCACACGCGGTACGGATCGCGGTCCTGCTGCCAGGGCAGGTCGTGCCGGCCGTGCGCGCGCTGCCAGCGCAGCACGCGCCGGGCAAAGCCCTGCGGCGCCATCAGCCGGCGGTGCCGTGCAGCGCGACTGCGGGCCTGGCAGCGGCCGCGGCCGCGATCGTCGGGCTGGCGGTTGCGGCTGCGTCGATCGTGTCGGCCGCGCCGGCCGCATCAGCCCCGTCGGCCGCGTCGGCCGCGTCGGCCGCGTCGGCCGCGTCGGCCGCGTCGGCCGCGTCGGCCACGTCGGCCGCGTTGGCCGTATCGGTAGCGTCGGCAGCGCTCGCTGCTGCGGCTGCATTCGCTGCTGCGGCGGCATTCGCTGCTGCGGCTGCGCGCGCTGCGTCGGCGGCGTTCGCCGCGTCGGCCGCGCTGGCGGCATTGACCGCAGCGCGCGCAGCGTTCAGCCCGGTCGCCGGTTCGACCGCCGGGGCCGCCGCCTGCGCGCGCAGCTGCCGGCCGAGCGCGTCCAGCTCGCGCTGCAGCCCGATCAGCCAGTGCGCCTGCGCGTCGACCTCGGCGATCCGCTGCTCGAGCCCGCCGGAGGCGCTGCGCACGCGCTCCAGCGCGTCGCGGCGCTGCGCGAACGCGCGCCGCCGCGCCTGCAGCTGCTGCTCGAGCTGCGCGACCACCGCGCGCCCCCACAGCTCGACTTCGCTGGCGGCGGTCTCGAACACGCCGCGCAGCTTCGCCGCCAGCATCCGCTGGAACTGCCCGCCGAAGGTGGCGCCGGCGAGCCGCCAGGCCTGGGTCGGCCCGACGTAGCGGCGGTACGCGTGCTCGATCCGGTCGAGCTCGTCGACGCAGCGCGCGATCGCCGGCGCCCCCGCCGGCGTGAACGCGAAGCCGTACTGCGCGTTCAGCTGCACGAAGCTGGCGGCGAGCATCTGCGCGGCTTCGTCGGCCTGGGCGCCGGCCGCGGTCAGCGCCGCGCGCAGCTGCCCGCACAGCTCGCCGAACGCGGGCGCGGCGCCGAGGGCGAGCGGCGACGCGGCGATCGCCGCGCTCAGCCGCGCGGCTTCGCGCTGCACCTGCGCGGAGTCCAGGTGCGCGTGCAGCTGCAGCAGCTGGCGGCGCAGCACCGCGCGCACCGCGGCGAGCCGCGCCTGGCAGCCGTCGAACTCGGCGACCTCGGCTTCGAGCCGCTGCTGCAGCGCCTGCAGCCGCGCATGGCTGCGCCCGCGCAGGTCGCGCAGCTCGCCCAGCTGCTCGGCCGCCTCGCGCCGCCGCTGCGCGAGGCGC
Source organism: uncultured Rubrivivax sp. (assembly GCA_964550885.1). Lineage (GTDB taxonomy): Bacteria > Pseudomonadota > Gammaproteobacteria > Burkholderiales > Burkholderiaceae_C > Rubrivivax. Next base: position 1,601 of record CAZKCJ010000323.1, read on the forward strand.
CGACCGGCCTCGGCCGCCAGTGCATCGATGACCGCGTTCGTCGCCTGGACCAGCGCGCTGCGTCGCCGCGGCAGCAGCTGCGTCACCAGCGCCGCCTCCAGCGCCGGCAGGCCGCTGCGCGCGAGCGCGGCCGCGTCGCCGCTGCGGCGCGCGGCGGTTGCCGCGCGCAGCGACACCGCGAACACGCGCGCGCGCGGCAGCTGCAGCTGCGCGGCGATCCGCTCGCAGTGCGCGGGCGGCGCGGCACGCTGCATGGCCCCGGCTTGCGCCGCAGCCACGGCGTCGGTTGCGCACGCCACGGCGGGTGCAGCTGCTGCGTCGGCCGCAGCGGCTTGCGCCGCAGGCGTCGTGTCGGTCGCGTGCGCCGCGGCGGGGGCGTGCGCCGCGCAGCTTGCGCTGGCTTGCGCCACAGGCGTCGCGTCGCTTGCGTGCGCCGCGGCGGGAGCTCGGGCTGCGCCGGCTGCAGCGGCTCCATCCGGCTCAGCCACCGCTGCCGGCGACGCCGCCGCCCCATCGGCCAGGTTCAGCACGACGAAGCGTTCGGCCGCCTCGGCCGGCAGCTGCGCCATCCACGGTTGTCGCGTGAGCGGCTCGGCAGCGGGCGCGGCGTCGAGCACCAGGACCACCGCGTGCGCGCCGGCGAGCAGGCCCAGCGTCAGCTCGGGCTCGACCCCGGCCGCGTCGAGCGCCGGCGCGTCGACCACCACCAGCCCCTGGCGCAGCCACGGGTGCACGACGTTGATCACCGCGTGTCGCCACGCCGGCACCTCGGCCAGCGCATCATCGTCCGGCGACGGCGCGTCGGCGCGGGCGAAGCCCAGCCGGGTCGCGGTGGCCCGGTCGACGTGCCGGGTCTGGCCGACCAGCCGCAGCGCCTCGGCCGCGCCGGCCGGGTGCGCGAAGTCCAGGCCCAGCCGCTCCCACGCGTCGGGCTGCGCGCGCCAGGCGGCGAGCGTGCGCTCGTCCAGCCGGGTCTGGCTCGGCAGCAGCGCCAGCTCCTGCGGCCGCCCCGGGTCGGCGCGCAGCTCGATCGCGCAGTGCCGGGCGTGCGCCAACGCGCCGGCCAGCATCGACCTGCCGGCCGCGCCGAAGAACAGCGCGTCCAGCAGCTCGGCCTTGGCCTGCACCGCGTCGCCGACGCAGGCCAGCACCAGCTCGTGCGCAGCGAGACGGCGGCACAGCGCGGCGGCGGCGGCGGTGCCGGCCTCGGCGAGCAGGTCGGCGTCGGCCAGCCAGGCGGCGAAGGCGTCCAGCTGCGCGCGCAGCGCGTGGCGCCAGGCGGCGTGGGTGGTGAGTTCGTGGGCCAGGTGATGCGGCATCGGCTTGGGGCCCGGTCGCGGCCGGCACCGCGCAGGGCGGCGGCATCCTAGCCTGCGCACTGCGCGCCGGACCGGGCGCAGCCCGGCGACCGCGTGCAATGTTGGCACCGGCACAGCGGCCGCCGCGTCAGCGTTGGCAACGCGCACACCAGTAGGTCGCGCGCTGCGCCTGCACCAACCGCCGGATCGGCGCGCCGCAGCGGCGGCAGGGCTCGCCCGCACGGCCGTAGACCGCGGCCTCGCGCTGGAACGCGCCGGCTACGCCGTGCGCGGCCTGGAAGGCGCGCAGCGTGCTGCCGCCGAGCTCGACCGCGCGCGCCAGGGTCGCGCGCAGCG
>CAZKCJ010000324.1:0-3245 GCA_964550885.1 uncultured Rubrivivax sp.
ACCCGGTACGGCGCGACGATCGCGCCGGTTGGGCAGGCGTCGATGCAGGCGCGGCAGCTGCCGCAGTGCGCGCTGACCGCCGGCGTCGGCGGCAGCTCGAAGTCGACGAAGATCTCGCCGAGGAAGAACATCGAACCGGCGTCGCGGCTGAGGGTCAGCGTGTGCTTGCCGCGCCAGCCCAGCCCGGTGCGGGTCGCGAGCTCGACCTCGAGCACCGGCGCCGAGTCGCAGAACACGCGGTGGCCGAACGGGCCCACCTCGTCGGCCAGCCGGTCGGCCAGCCGCTGCAGCCGGCTGCGCAGCACCTTGTGGTAGTCGCGGCCGCGCGCGTACACCGACACGTTGGCAGCGGTCGGCTGCGCGAGCCGCTGCCACGCCGGCGCGCGCCAGTCGCCGGCGGCCGCGGCGAACGCCGCTGGCGGCAGGTAGGCCAGCCGCGCGCAGATCACGCTGACCGTGCCCGGCACCAGCTCGGCCGGACGCGCGCGCTTGCAGCCGTGCCGCTGCATGTAGCCCATCGTGCCGTGGAAGCCCGCGTCCAGCCACGCCTGCAGGCCCGGCTCGGCGCTGGCCAGGTCGACTGCGCTGATGCCGATCTGGGACAATCCCAGCTCATGCGCCCATGCGCGCAGCCGCTGCACCAGTTGCGGCGCGTCGAGCTGATGGCCCTGCTGCATCCGACGATTCTAGAAACCCGCACCCTGCACTGGTCCGACGAGGCGGCCGGTGCCGCCTTCGCCGCCGCGCTCGCCGCACGGCCGGCGATCCGCGACGCGCTGATCGAGCTGCGCGGCGAGCTCGGCGCCGGCAAGACCACCTTCGCTCGTCATCTGCTGCGCGCGCTCGGCGTGCAAGGGCGCGTGAAGAGCCCGAGCTACGCGCTGCTCGAGACCTACGAGCTGCCGGAGCTGACGGTCGCGCACCTGGACTTCTACCGCTTCGAGGATCCGGCCGAGTGGGTCGACGCCGGCCTGCGCGACGTCTTCGCCGCACCGGGGCTGAAGCTGGTCGAGTGGCCCGAGCGCGCAGCCGGCCTGCTGCCGCCGCCCGACCTGTGCCTGCAGCTGCAGATCCGCGGCGAGACGGTGCGCCGGGTCGACGTCAGCGCGCACAGCGCGCGCGGGCGGGAGCTGCTCGGATGAACGCGGCGCGGCCGTCGCGCCGCGCCGCGCTGCGCCGCATGGGCGCGCTCGCGCTGAGCTTCGCCGCGGTCGACGCGGCGCGCGCGACGACGATCGTCGGCGTGCGCGTGTGGCCGGCCGACGACTACACCCGGCTGACGATCGAGTCCGACACCGCGCTGCAGGCGCGGCACCAGCTGGCCGCCGACCCGCCGCGGCTGGTGGTCGACATCGACGCGCTGGACGCGAGCCCGGCGCTGCGCGAGCTGGTCGGCAAGGTGCGCGGCGACGACCCGTACATCGCCGGCGTGCGCGTCGCGCAGCCGGCGCCGCACCAGGTGCGGCTGGTGATCGAGCTGAAGCAGCCGGTCGCGCCGCAGCAGTTCACGCTGGCGCCGGTGGCCGCGTATCGCCACCGGCTGGTCTTCGACCTGTACCCGACGCAGCCGCACGACCCGCTGCTCGCGCTGATCCGCGAGAAGGAGGCGGCCGAGCAGCGCGCTGCGCAGCAGGTGCGCGACGCGCTCGGCGAGCTGATCGCCAAGGTCGATCGGCCGCTGGCGGGCGCGCCTGGCGGCGCCGCTCCCGGTATCGGCGCCGCTCCCGGTATCGGCGCCGCTCCCGGCATCGGCGCTGCTGCCGGCATCGGCGCTGCTGCCGGCCCCGCTGCAGCCGCGCCCGCCGGCCCGACGACCGCGGCGCCGCCAGGCGCCGCGCGCGCGCTCGCCAAGGCGCCGCTGCAGACCCCGGCGCCGCCGCCCGCGCCCGCGCCGCCGAGCGCGGCCGAGCGTCAGCGCGTCGACCGGCTGATCATCGTCGCGCTCGACCCCGGCCATGGCGGCGAGGACCCGGGCGCGATCGGCCCCGGCGGCACCCGCGAGAAGGACGTGGTGCTGCAGATCGCGCTGCAGCTGCGCGACCGGCTCAACGCCGAGCCCGACCTGCGCGTGCTGATGACCCGCGACCAGGACTTCTTCGTGCCGCTGCGCGAGCGCGTGCACAAGGCGCGGCGGGTGCAGGCCGACCTGTTCGTGTCGATCCACGCCGACGCGTTCATGACCCCGGACGCGCGCGGCGCCAGCGTGTTCGCGCTCAGCGAGGCCGGCGCCAGCAGCAGCGCCGCCGGCTGGCTCGCGCGCCGCGAGAACGCGGCCGACCTGGTCGGCGGGCTGAACGTCGCCGCGGTGCGCGACGCGCAGGTCATGCGCGCGTTGTTCGACATGAGCACCAGCGCGCAGATCAAGGACAGCCTGAAGCTCGGCGGCGAAGTGCTGGCGCCGCTCGGCCAGGTCGGGCAGCTGCACCGCGGGCGGGTCGAGCAGGCCGGCTTCGCGGTGCTGAAGGCGCCCGACATCCCGAGCATCCTGGTCGAGACCGCGTTCATCTCCAACCCCGACGAGGAGCAGCGGCTGCGCGATCCGGCCTACCAGGCGCAGCTGGTGGGCGCGCTGGCCACCGGCATCCGCCGCTACTTCACCAAGAACCCGCCGCTCGCGCGCAACCGGCAGCTGTGAAGACGCTGCTGATCGTCTGGCAGTCGATGACCGGCTGCTCGCGCCAGCTGGCCGAGGCGGCGGCCGCCGGCGCCGCCGCCGAGCCGCAGGTGCAGGTGCACTGCACGCCGGCGCCGCAGGCCGGCCCCGAGCAGGTGCTGGCCGCCGACGGCTACCTGTTCGCGACCCCCGAGAACCTGGCGTCGATGGCCGGGCTGATGAAGGACTTCTTCGACCGCTGCTACTACCCGGTGCTGGGCCGCATCGACGGCCGGCCGTACGCGGCGCTGGTGTGCGCCGGCAGCGACGGCGCCGGCGCGGCGCGCCAGCTCGAGCGCATCTGCACCGGCTGGCGGCTGAAGGCAGCGGCAGCGCCGCTGATCGTGTGCACGCACGCGCAGACGCCGCAGGCGATCCTCGCGCCAAAGATGGTGCCGCCGGCCGAGCTCGAGCGCGGCCGCGAGCTCGGCGCGCTGCTCGCCGCCGGGCTCGCGCTGGGGGTGTTCTGATCGCCGCGCGCCGGCGGCCGACTCACGCCGCCCGCGCCGACGCGAGGCGCTGCACGCGGCACAGGTATCCGGGCGGCCGCTGGACGCGGCGCGCGCGCGGTGCGAGCATGCCCGCCGAACTT
>CAZKCJ010000325.1:0-3228 GCA_964550885.1 uncultured Rubrivivax sp.
CAGGCGCTTGCGGATCTGGGCGTCCAACGCGGACAGCGGCTCATCGAGCAGCAATACTTCCGGCTCGGGTGCGAGCGCGCGCGCCACCTGCTGCACCTGCAGCACCGCCGGGCCGCGCAGCTCGACCGCGAAATCCAGCCGCGGCAGGTCGGTGTGGCCGTGGCTGCGGTCGAAGCGGTCGTCGATGATGTTGATGCCGCCGACGAAGGCGACCTCGGCGTCGACCACGCACAGCTTGTGGTGCAGCCGGCGCAGCTGCTCGGGCTGCAGCCACGCGGTCCAGCGGTCCAGCGGCCGGAACACGTGCAAGCCCAGGTTCGGCCGGCTCAGCCGCGCGCGCAGCTGCGGCAGCGCCGGCAGCGAGCCGAAGCCGTCGACCACCAGCTGCACCAGCACGCCGCGCGCGGCGGCCGCGGCCAGCGCGTCGCTGATCTGCTGCCCGGCGCTGTCGTCGTTGAACAGGTAGGTCGCGAGCCACACCTGCGCGCGCGCCTGCGCGATCGCCTGCACCATCGCCGGGAACAACTCGTCGCCGCCCTGCAGCAGCCGCGCCCGGTTGCCGCCGCTGAAGACCGGCGCGCCGGCGGACAGCGGCATGGCCTCGGGCGCGCGTGGTTCAGGCCAGCGCGAGCTCGGCCATCAGCGGCAGATGGTCCGACATGCGCGCCCAGGCGGCGCCGCGCGGCACGGTGCTGCTGCGGCAGCGCAGGCCGCGGGTGTAGATGCGGTCGAGCGCGAACACCGGCACCCGCGACGGGAAGGTCAGCCGCTGCGTCGCGCGGCTGCGCGGCGCGACCGCGCGGCGCAGGCCCAGCTCGCGCATCGGCGCGTCCAGCCGCTCGCCCCAGTCGTTGAAGTCGCCGGCGACGATCACCGGCTCGTCGCGCGGCACCGCGTGCGCGAGGTAGGCGGCCAGCCGCTGCACCTGCCGCACCCGACTGCGGTGGGCCAGGCCGAAGTGCACGACCACCGCGTGCAGCCGGGTGCCGTTCCAGCTGACCGGCACGTGCAGCAGGCCGCGCTGCTCGAAGCGGTGGTCGCTCAGGTCCTGGTGGCCGATTTCGCCCAGCGGCCAGCGCGACAGCAGCGCGTTGCCGTGCTCGCCGTGGCGGGTGACCGCGTTGGTGCGGTATGCGGCCGCGTAGCCGTCGGGCGCGAGGAAGTCGGCCTGCCCGCCGTCGGGCCAGCCGAACCAGGTCTGGTCGAAGTGGCGCGCGTCGCGGGTGTGGTACAGCCGCACCTCCTGCAGGAACACCAGGTCGGCGTCCAGCGCCTCGATCCCCATGCCCAGGTTGTGGATCTCCAGCCGCCGGCGCGGGCCCAGCCCGCGCACGCCCTTGTGGATGTTGTAGGTGGCCACCCGCAGCGTCGCGCTGCCCAGGGTGGAGCTGGCGACGAAGGCGGAGGCGGTCTGCGGATTCAGCATGGCTTCGATTCGGTGCGGTGCGGCAGCTGCAGGATCGCCTCGGCGTTGCTCGGCGAGAAGCAGCGGTCGGCCGCCTCGCGCCACGGCCACCAGCCGAAGCGCAGGTGCTCGCGCGGGTTCAACCTGACCGGCGTGCCCGCGGGCACCAGCAGGCCGAACACGTGCTCGGTGTTGTGGGAGACGCCCGGCGCGTAGCGCTGGCGCCAGTGCGGGTAGATCTCGTACACGTTGCGCAGCTGCCAGTCGTGCAGCGCGTCCAGCGGCACCGCGGCGCTGCCAATCTCGATGCCGGTCTCCTCGGCGACCTCGCGGATGCAGGTCTGCGGCAGCGGCTCGTCGACGCGCTCCTTCGAGCCGGTCACGCTCTGCCAGAAGCCGGGGTGGTCGGCGCGCTCGGCCAGCAGCACCTGCAGCTGCGGCGTGTGCACGACCACCAGCACCGACTCGGGGATCTTGGGTGCGCGCGGCGCGTTCATGGGCCGCAGGATAGCGGCTGCCGCGGACGCCACCCGTGCGTCGGCGTGCACCTTCACCGCACGGCCCCATCTTCGTCCGGGCGGCCGGCGGCCGCCGCGCGCGCTGGTTGCGCCAGCGCCCAGGCGACGGTCGCGCGCAGCCCCGCCGCCAGCGGCACCTGCGGCCGCCAGCCGAGCTCGCGCTCGATCCGGCGCGCGTCGACCGCGTAGCGCCGGTCGTGGCCCGCCCGGTCGGCGACGAAGGCAAGCAGCCGCCGGTAGGGCCCGGCCGGATCGGGGCGCAGCTCGTCGAGCAGCGCGCACAGCGCGTCGACCAGCTCGCGGTTGCTGCGCTCCTGGCCGCCGCCGATGTTGTAGACGCGGCCCGGCTGGCCGTGCGCGAGCACCGCGCGCAGCGCGCGGCAGTGGTCGTCGACGTACAGCCAGTCGCGCACCTGCAGGCCGTCGCCGTACAGCGGCAGCGGCGCGCCGGCGAGCGCGCAGGCGATCATCCGCGGGATCAGCTTCTCCGGGTACTGGCGCGGCCCGTAGTTGTCGCAGCTGCGGGTCACCAGCACCGGCAGCCCGTAGGTGTGCTGCCAGGCGCGCGCGAGGTGGTCGGCGGCCGCCTTGGTCGCCGCGTACGGGTTGTTCGGCTGCAGCGGGTGCGCCTCGGTGAAGGCCGGCGCGTCCGGCGCGAGGCTGCCGTAGACCTCGTCGGTCGACACCAGCAGGAAGCGAAAGGCCGCGCGCTCGGCCGCGGGCAGCGCCGCCCAGTGCGTGCGCGCCGCCTCGAGCAGCGCGAAGCTGCCGTCGACGTTGGTGGCGACGAAGGGCGCGGCGTCGGCGATGCTGCGGTCGACGTGGCTCTCGGCCGCCAGGTGCACGATCGCGCGCGGCCGGTGCTCGGCCAGCAGCCGCGCCAGCAGCGCGCGGTCGCGCACGTCGCCGCGCACGAAGCGGTGGCGCGGGTCGCCGTCGAGCGCGCGCAGGTTGGCGCGATCCCCGGCGTAAGTCAGCGCGTCCAGGCTGAGCACCGGCTCGTCGCCGGTCTGCAGCCAGCCCTGCACGAAGTGGCTGCCGATGAAGCCGGCGGCGCCGGTGACCAGGATCATGCGCGTGGCTCCGCGCGTCGCTCACGCGGGCTGCGCACGCGCGGGCAGCGCGCTGGCGCGCTGCCCTGGCGGCGGTGTTCGACCACGTGCAGCACCCGCGTAACCCGATGGATCCGTCGTCATGACCACGTGCATCCCACGGCGGCAGTTGGAGGCAACACGGGCGATTGCAACCGCACCGGCGCGGCAGCGCGCGCCGCCAGTAGGCGATCAGCGCGTAGGCCGGCCAGCG
>CAZKCJ010000326.1:0-3223 GCA_964550885.1 uncultured Rubrivivax sp.
CAAGCCCAAGGCGTCGCTGTACATGTTCCCGCGGCTCGACCCGAAGCTGTACCCGATCGCCGACGACCAGCAGTTCGCCCATGACCTGCTGGCCGAGCAGAAGGTGCTGATCGTGCAGGGCAGCGGCTTCAACTGGTTCGAGTCCGACCACTTCCGGCTGGTCTTCCTGCCCAACAGCGACGACCTGCAGGAGGCCATCGGCCGCATCGACCGCTTCCTCGCGCAATACCGCAGGCGCCATTCGCAGTGAACACGATCCAACCCATTCGCGTCGGGCTGCTGGGCATCGGCACCGTCGGCGGCGGCACCTACCGGGTGCTCGAGCGCAACCAGGCCGAGATCCGCCGCCGCGCCGGCCGCGGCATCGAGATCACGATGGTCGCCGACCTCGACCTCGCGCGCGCCAGGGCGATCGTCGGCGATGCGGTGCAGGTGGTCGACGACGCGCGCCGCGTGATCGCCGAGCCGACGATCGACATCGTGGTCGAGCTGATCGGCGGCACCGGCATCGCGAAGACGCTGGTGCTCGAGGCGATCGCCGCGGGCAAGCACGTGGTCACCGCCAACAAGGCGCTGCTCGCGGTGCACGGCACCGAGATCTTCGCCGCGGCCAGCGCGCGCGGCGTGGTCGTCGCCTTCGAGGCTGCGGTCGCCGGCGGCATCCCGATCATCAAGGCGCTGCGCGAGGGGCTGACCGCCAACCGCATCGACTGGATCGCCGGGATCATCAACGGCACCACCAACTTCATCCTCAGCGAGATGCGCTCGAAGGGGCTGGACTTCGCGGCGGCGCTGGCCGACGCGCAGGCACACGGTTATGCCGAGGCCGACCCGAGCTTCGACATCGAGGGCGTCGACGCCGCGCACAAGGCGACGATCATGAGCGCGATCGCCTTCGGCATCCCGATGCAGTTCGCACAGGCGCACGTCGAGGGTATCAGCGCGCTGCAGGCGGCCGACATCCGCTACGCCGAGCAGCTCGGCTACCGGATCAAGCTGCTGGGCATCACCCGGCGGCGCGACGACCTGCCGGCGCCCGGCGGCATCGAGCTGCGCGTGCACCCGACGCTGATCCCGGCCAGCCGGCTGCTGGCCAACGTCGAAGGCGCGATGAACGCGGTGCTGGTTCAGGGCGACGCGGTCGGCACCACGCTGTACTACGGCAAGGGGGCGGGCGCCGAACCCACCGCCAGCGCGGTGATCGCCGACCTGGTCGACATCACCCGGCTGGCCAGCGCCGACCCCGACCACCGCGTGCCGTCGCTCGCATTCCAGCCGCACGCGATCGCGGCCACCCCGATCCTGGCGATCGGCGAGGTGCAGACCGCGTTCTACCTGCGGCTGGTGGTCGCCGACCAGACCGGCGTGCTCGCCAACATCACCCGCATCCTGGCCGAGCACCGGATCTCGATCGACGCGGTGCTGCAGCGCCCGGGCGACGCCGGCGACGAGCCGCTCGCTGCGGGCGAGCGCCAGACCGACCTGATCATCCTGACCCACGCGACCCGCGAGGGCCGGATGCAGCAGGCGCTCGCGCAGATGCAGGCGCTGGCGAGCGTGCTCGCGCCGATCGTGCGCATCCGCAAGGAAGACCTGAGTTGAGGTACCTGAGCACGCGCGGCGAGCGCGCGGCGCGCGGCTTCGGCGCGATCCTGCTCGAAGGGCTCGCGCCCGACGGCGGGCTGTACCTGCCCGAGGCCTATCCGCGCATCGACGCGGCCACGCTCGCGCGCTGGCGCGGGCTCGGCTATGCGCAGCTCGCGCAGCAGATCCTGGCGCGCTACATCGACGACATCGCGCCGGCCGAGCTGCAGGCGCTGCTCGCGCGCACCTACACCGCCGCGGTCTTCGGCGACGCGCGGATCACGCCGCTGCAGCCGCTGGAGCCGGGCCTGGCGCTGCTGCGGCTGTCCAACGGGCCGACGCTCGCGTTCAAGGACATCGCGATGCAGCTGCTGGGCGCGCTGTTCGAGCACCAGCTCGGCCGGCTCGGCCGGCAGCTGAACATCCTCGGCGCGACCAGCGGCGACACCGGCAGCGCGGCCGAGTACGCGATGCGCGCTCGCCGCGGCATCCGTGTGTTCATGCTGTCGCCGCAGGGCCGGATGAGCCCGTTCCAGCAGGCGCAGATGTACAGCCTGCAGGACCCGAACATCCACAACCTGGCGATCGACGGCGTGTTCGACGACTGCCAGGACATCGTCAAGGCGGTGTCGGCCGACCTGGCCTTCAAGCAGCGCCACGCGATCGGCACCGTCAACTCGATCAACTGGGCGCGGCTGCTGGCGCAGGTGGTCTACTACTTCCACGGCTGGCTGCAGGCTACCCGCGGCGCCGACGAGGAGGTCGACTTCGCGGTACCTTCGGGCAACTTCGGCAACGTCTGCGCGGGTCACATCGCGCGGATGATGGGCCTGCCGATCGGCCGACTGGTGGTCGCGACCAACGAGAACGACGTGCTCGACGAGTTCTTCCGTACCGGCACCTACCGCGTGCGCGGCAGCGCCGAGACGCACGCGACCTCGAGCCCGTCGATGGACATCAGCAAGGCGAGCAACTTCGAGCGCTTCGTGTTCGACCTGGTCGGGCGCGACCCGGCGCGCACCGCGGCGCTGTTCGGCGACGCGCTCGCGCGCGCCGGCGGCTTCACGGTCAGCGCGGCCGAGGCGGCGCGCATCCGCGAGTTCGGCTTCACGTCGGGGCGCAGCAGCCACGCCGACCGGCTGGCGACGATCCGCGACGCCTGGCAGCGCTGCGGCACGCTGGTCGACCCGCACACCGCCGACGGCCTGAAGGTCGCGCGCGAGCGGCGTCGAGCGGGCGTGCCGATGGTGGTGCTGGAGACCGCGCTGCCGGCCAAGTTCGCGGCGACGATCCACGAGGCGCTGGGCATCGAGCCGCCGCGGCCGCCGGCGCTGCAGGGGATCGAGGCGCTGCCGCGGCGCTTCCAGGTGCTGCCGGCCGACGCCGAGCGGGTGAAGGCCTACATCCGGGAGCACGCGTGAGCCAGCGCACCGGCGGCCACTCAGCCGGCGCCCGCTGCGCGCCGGGTGCCGCCGGCGTGCAGCGCGCAGGGGGCCAGCGGTGAACCCGCGCCCGCCGCTGCTCAGCCTCGACGACGCGCTGCAGCGGCTGCTGCAGGGTGCCGCCGCGCACCGCATCGCCGACGAGCAGACGGTCGACACCTTCGACGGCCAGGGCCGGGTGCTGGCGGCCGACGTGC
>CAZKCJ010000327.1:0-3222 GCA_964550885.1 uncultured Rubrivivax sp.
CGACCACCAGCGGCAGGTCGCTGCGCGCGGCCAGCCGCTCGAAGTTGGCGTCGCTCAGCTCCACCGGCTCGCCGTCGAGCAGCGCTGCGCCGCAGCGGCCGCAGACCGGGTCGTCGCCCGCGCGTGCCGCCGGGATCCGGTTGGTCGCGCCGCAGCGGGCGCAGGGAACGTGCAGGGTGCGATCGGGCGCGCTCATGGGCTGCAGATGGTGCCCGTGTGCGCGCTTTCAACCGCTGCGCTGGCGTCGGGTGGCGCGAGGCGAGCGCTCCCTAGAATCGCGCCACCGCGTGCGCGGCTGCAAGGGGCGCCATGCCGCTGAGCTGGAACGAAATCAAGGCCCGCGCGATCGCCTTCGCCAAGGAATGGGCCGACGCCGCCGACGAACGCGCGCTGGCGCAATCCTTCTGGATCGGCTTCTTCGCCGTCTTCGGGCTGACCACCCGCCGGCGCATCTGGCGGACCTGCTGGGCTTCGTGCGCGAGCTGCGCGAAATCGCGCCGAGCCACACGCTGGAAGCCTTCGTGGCCGACCGCATCCTGAACCTGGCAACCGAGAAGCTGTTCATCAACCTCGGTGAGGCGGCACAGCGCATCCCGGAGGCCGAGCGTGCGGCGACCGCTGGGGTGCTGTGGCGGCAGATCATCGGTCTGCGCAACAACCTGGCCCACGGCTGCGAGCGGGTGGCCCAGGAGACGCTGCATCGCACGGCAGCGTCCGACCTCGTTGCGGTAGAGGCTGCTCTGACCGCGGCGCTCGCTGAGCGCGGCCGTGCCTAGCACCTTGCCGGGCTCGAGCGATCGCCCGGCGCACCACCGTGACCATCCGACCGGCGCGGCTGCAGTTGCGCTGTACGCGCGGCTTGCGCCAACCCAAGGGTGATCGGCGCCGATCGGCGCTTCAGGGCCGCCGGCATGGGGGCGGGTGCAGCGCCGCCTGAATTGACATCTATTGCCAACGAACGAAGAATCCGCGGCATGAGCAGCACGCCCACGATGAACATTGCGCTGACCGAAGCGATGCGCGCCTACGTGGCCGAGCGCGTAGCCTGCGGTGACTACGGCAACACCAGCGAGTACGTGCGCGACCTGATCCGCAAGGATCAGCGCGAGCAGCGCATCCTGCGGCTGCGCGAGTTGGTCGAAGAGGGGCTCGCCAGCGGGCCGGCCACCGCGGACCGGCGCGCGGACCACGACGAACTGATGGCGATCGCGCGCGGCGAGATCGCGTGACACCGGTCCGGTTGCGCCCGCGGGCCCGGCAGGACCGCCGCGACGAAGTCCGCTGGTACCGGGACGAAGCGGGGCCACGGGTTGCCGCGCAACTGGTGAAGGCGCTGCGCAAGGCGCTGGCGGCCCTGCAACAGAACCCGGCGATCGGTTCGCCGTCGCTGGGGCGCGAAATCGGCATCGACGGCTTGCGTACCTGGCGGATCGACGGCTTTGCGTTGACCTTCTGGTATTTCGAACGCGCCGGATACGTCGACGTGGCGCGGCTCGTGGGCCAGCGGCAGGACGCGCTGCGCATCGATCCCGACGAGCCGCCGCCGGAGCCGTCTTCACGCCAGCGGGCAGCGCGTTGAACCCGCCCGCCCGCGACCGAGTCGGTCTGGCGCAGCGCCTGGCCGCCGCGCACCGCCTGCTGGTGGTGGTGCTGCTCGGCTTTGCGTCGGGGCTGCCGCTGGCGCTGACCGGCCAGGCGATGCAGGCCTGGCTGAGCATGGAGGGGCTGGACGTCGCGACCATCGGCTTCCTCAGCCTGGTCGGGCTGCCCTACACCTTCAAGTTCCTGTGGGCGCCGCTGATGGACCGCTTCGACCTGCCGTGGCTCGGCCGGCGGCGCGGCTGGCTGGTGCTCACGCAGCTCGCGCTCGGCGGCACGCTGTGGCTGCTGGCCGGTACCTCGCCCGGCAGTGCGACGCGCGCGTTCGCGCTGCTGGCGGTGGCGGTGGCCTTCGTGTCGGCGTCGCAGGACGTGGTGATCGACGCCTACCGCACCGACCTGCTGCCGGCGCGCGAGCGCGGGCTGGGCTCGTCGCTGAACGTGATGGGCTACCGGCTGGCGATGATCCTGTCGGGCGGGGTCGCGCTGATCTGGGCCGACCCGGCGCAGGGCGGCGGCTGGAGCTGGCCGCAGGTGTACCGCTTCATGGCGCTGCTGATGTTCGGCGCGGCGCTGCTGTCGGCGCTGCTGCTGCCCAAGGTGGCGATGCCCGATGCCAAGCCGAGCGCGGCGCGGCGTGACGTGATCGGCTTCGTCGCCGTGCTGGCGGCGGTGGCGCTCGGCTACCTGCTCAGCGAGCGCTTCGCGCCGCCCGTCGCACATGCGCTGCTCGGCCCGCTGCTGGCCGGCAGCGCGCTGCCGGCGGTGCTGCAGACCCGCTGGGAGAACCTGGCGGCGCTGCTGCTGGGCATCGGCTTCACGCTGCCGCTGGCCGCGTGGGCGGCGCGGCGCGCGCGCTTCGACACGCTGCTTGGCGGCCTGGCCAGCTACTTCGCGCAGCCGGGCGCGGCGGCCTTCCTGGCCTTCATCGTGCTCTACAAGCTGGGCGACGCCTTCGCCGGCTCGCTGATGACGCCCTTCCTGCTGCAGAGCATGGCCTACAGCGCGGCCGAGGTCGGCGTGGTCAACAAGGTGATCGGCCTGTGGCTGACGATCGGCGGCGCGCTGCTGGGCGGGGTGCTGATGCTCAGGCTCGGGCTGTGGCGCGCGCTGCTGCTGTTCGGCGTGCTGCAGATGGCCAGCAACCTGGGCTTCTGGTGGCTGGCGGTGTCGGGCCAGGGGCTGCTGCCGGGGCTGGTGCTGCCGGCCTTCGACTGGGGTTTCGTGCAGCTGCGTGCACCGACGCCGGTGGACGGCGGGCTGCTGATGGTGATCGCGTTCGAGAACCTGTCGGGCGGCATGGGCACCGCGGCCTTCGTCGCCTTCCTGATGAGCCTGTGCAACCAGCGCTTCACCGCCACGCAGTACGCGCTGCTCAGCGCCTTTGCGTCGGTGGGCCGGGTGTGGGTCGGGCCGCTGGCCGGGGTGCTGGCCGAGTCGATCGGCTGGCCGAGCTTCTTCGTCGTCAGCACCGTGGCGGCGCTGCCGGCGCTGGCGCTGCTGTGGTGGCTGCGTGCGAGCGTGCGCGCGCTCGAGGTCGATCCGGCCGCGGCCGCCGCAGCCGACGATTAGCCCGAACTTTGACCGCTGAACGCGCCGCAGAGCAAGCATCGGCGCGGGTTT
>CAZKCJ010000328.1:0-2343 GCA_964550885.1 uncultured Rubrivivax sp.
CACGGCATCCAGCGCCGCCTGGAAGCCCTTGGCGACGTAGTCGTCCATGCCGAGATTGCGGTCGGCTTCGCCGGGGTTCTTCCACGACACCATGAACACCGTGTGGCCGTGGTCGACCAGGAACTTGACCAGCGAGTTGCGCGCGCTCAGGTCGAGGATGTAGTACTTCATGATCCACGCCGGCACGATCAGCAGCGGCTCGGCGTGCACCGTCTTGGTCGTCGGCGTGTACTGGATCAGCTCGATCAGCTCGTTGCGCAGCACCACCTTGCCGGGGGTGGCCGCCACCGTCTCGCCGACCACGAAGCCGCCGTTGCCGTTCGGCGCCGCGCTGCGCAGCATCCGGGCCGCGTCCTCGGCTACGTGCTGCAGCCCGCGCAGCAGGTTGAAGCCGCCTTCGGCGCGGGTCTGCGCCAGCACCTCGGGGTTCGACGCGAGGAAGTTCGCCGGCGAGCTCGCGTCCAGCAGCATGCGCACCGCGAAGTCCAGCAGCTGCGCGTGGTAGTCGGTCACGCCGTCGACGTCGCTGACCGCTTCGTGCAGCAGCGCCGCGCTGTTCTGGTAGGCGCGCGCGTACACGTTGAACGGGAACTTGCTCCACTCGGCCGCGGCGAAGCGCCGGTCGGCGCTGCCCTCGGGCAGGCCTTCGGCCGGCGCCAGGCGCGTGCCGGCGAGCGCGCGCAGCGCGAAGCTCCAGGTGTCGCGCGCGCGCTCGGCCAGCTGCTGCTGCAGCCGCAGCTGCCGCGCCGGCGCCAGCGCCAGGTGCATCGCCCAGTCGGCCCAGGCGGTGGTGAAGGCGGTGGGCGCCAGGCCCGCGGTCATCCGCGCCAGCTGCGCGCGGAACTCGCGGTCGAACTCCTGCGGCTGCAGCGCACCGCGGCGGCTGTTGGGCATCGACGGGTCTCCGGGTTGGGTCGCGGGATCGGGCGCGGCGCGGCGCGCCGGCGCCTCAGGCGGGCGCGTGCCAGCCGGCGTCGACCCACAGCTCGCCGCTGACCGCGGCGTTGGACAGCATGAAGCAGATCGCGTCGGCGATCTCGTCGGGCTGGATCAGCCGCCCGAGCTGGGTGTAGGGCAGGATGTTCTTGGCGACGTAGTCGGCGCCCATCGCCTGCACCATCGGCGTGTCGGTGAAGCCCGGATGGATCAGGCTGCAGCGCACGCCGTGGAAGATCGCCTCCTTCATGATCGTCGCCGCCGCGCCTTCCAGGCCGGCCTTGGTGCTCGCGTACGAGATCTGGCCGCGGTTGCCCTGCGACGACACCGAGCCGATGAACACCACCGAGCCCTGCACCCCTTCCGCAGCGGTCCACTTCTTCAGCCCGCGCGCGCTGCGGCCTTCGGCGATGCGGCCGATCATCTCCAGTGCCCAGTACACCGGCGCGATCAGGTTGACCTCGACCACCAGCCGGAACTGCTCCAGCGGGTAGATGCGCGCGCGGCCGGTGTCGCGGTCCACGCGCACCGCGAGGTCGTCGCGGGTGATGCCGGCCGCCGGCACGCACAGCGACACCGGCCCGCGGCCGCGGCTGATGTCGTCGAACACGCGCGCGCGGAACTCGGGGTCGGTGGTGTCGCCCTGGAACGGCAGCGCGAAGTCGCGGCCGATCTCGGCGTTCAGCGCGGCGGCCGCGTCCACCACCGCCGGGCTCATGTCGACCAGCGCGGCCGCGGCGACGTTGCGCGCCGCCATCGCCCGGGCCACCGCGCGGCCGATGCCGCTGGCGCCCCCGGTGAGCACCGCGACTTTCCCTGAAAGGCTCATCTCTTCTCCCTGCAAACGGATGACAACACGTGACGATAACCGAGCGGCACGGCCCGGCGGCGTCGCCCGCCCGCACCGCAGCGGGCCCGGCAGCGGCCGCCGCAGCCCGCCCGCGCGCGGCCGGCAGCCCGCCCGAAAACCAAGCCCGGCGCGGCTTTGCGCCGCGCCCGCCGGGCGCCGCAACGGCCCCAGGCGACCCGCGCCACCGCAGCCGACCGCGGCCTCCCGCAAAACCCGTACGCCAGCACTCTGTTGGCGAATGGCGACAATCGCGCGCTTTGCTGACTCTGCCCTTGCAACCGGAGGCCCACCCGATGTCCGACCCCTGGCTCACCACGCTGATCACCGCCACCCCGCAGGAGGGCTTCGAGCTCGCGATCACCCTCAGCCGCCGCGGCGTGCGCTACACCCAGCCGGACACCGAGGTGCTGAAGAAGCTGCGCCCCGAGTACGCGCAAAGCGCCGACGCGCTGACCGCGGCCTCGCAGGTGGTGGCGATCAACTTCCAGACGGTGGCCGCCGCGAACAACTACTGGCGCAAGTAAGCGGCCCTTCGGAGTCTAGCCCAGTCTACCGGC
>CAZKCJ010000328.1:2353-3218 GCA_964550885.1 uncultured Rubrivivax sp.
CCATTGCGATCCAGCGGCCGGCGCGCCGCCCGCTGCAGGCGCTGACCGCAGCCGCTTCCGGCTGCTGCGCGCCGCGGGCTTCGTCGCCGGGGCGGGCGGCCGGCCGGGCTCAAAGCCGCTCCAGCGCCTGCCCGGTGGCCGGCAGCCGGTAGGCGCGGTTGACGCGCTCCCAGGTCGCCTGCCGCTGCCCGTCAACGAAGGCGCGCAGCTCCTTCAGCTGGAAGTCGCGCAGCCCGGGCTCGTGCAGCAGCACCGCCTCGCCGATCAGCGCCCAGTCCAGGTCGTGCTCGGCGAGCCACAGCTCGGCGTCGGGCGGAATCAGCTCGAGCAGCAGCCGCGGCGCGTCGTCGCGCGCAACCGCGCTGAGCAGCACCCGCTGCGGCCAGCGGTCGAGGAACGGGTGCTGCAGCGTCTGCGGCGGCCACAGCGCCAGCAGCAGGTGCGGCGCGAAGGTGTCGACGACCGGCCCCTGCTCGGTGTTCAGCACCTGCGCGACCGCGCCGAACACCGGCCGCACCGCGCCGATCCAGGCCTGCGGCTTCCAGCCGGCCAGCACCCGCGGCGGCAGCGCGCGCGCCAGCAGCCCCGGCTGGCTCGGCTGCCAGTCGGGGTCGTCGGGCGTCGCGGTGGCGTCCAGCGCCGCCTGGCGCACCGCCGCCGAAGGCCGCCAGACCGCATCGACGTCGGTCACGTCGTCGGTCTTCCACTTCGACGCGCGCAGCGGTGTGCGCAGGTCCAGCGCGTCGGGCAGCGGCGCCGGCGCGGCGGCGCGCGGCGCCGCCGGCCACTGCGGCTGCGGGTCGAAGGGCGGCGCGGCGGCCGGGTTCGGGCTGGGGCGCCAGCCGTCGAGCACGCGGGTCGGGTC
>CAZKCJ010000329.1:0-3196 GCA_964550885.1 uncultured Rubrivivax sp.
GCAGCGCCCCGCCATCCCAGCGCGCGCCACTACCGCGTCAGCGGTTTAGTTCAACCCATCGTTAGCAGTTCTTGTCATGCCATCTCGCAAGGGTGATCCCAATGCTCCGACGCCGGAAACCCACGTTCGCTGTCCCGACTGCAAAGAGCTTGTGCTTAAAGAAGCAAAGATCTGCAAGCATTGTGGCTGCAAGCTAGTTCCCCAAGCATGAGGTCTTGCCTAACTGTTCGTCGCAGCCGACCGGTACGCGGCGGCTGAACTCAGAGCGTTAGCCTTTACATGAGCCTCTCAGTACTCTCAGGCATCACATTCGACGAGCAAGACGCCAATCTCTTTTTCGTTGAGGATGCTCGCCTGCGCGCAGCAGCACGCGCGGCAGCGGAAAGATCAGCGGCGTGTAGAAGTTGCGCGTCACCGGCTCGTGCAGCCGCCCCTGCAGCCCGATCGGCGCGCCGTTCAGGCGCAACGCCGCGTTCATGCTGACCGACGGCAGGTAGACCGCCAGGTCTTCGGGCCAGCCCGCGGGCGTGGCAAAACGCAGCCGATACCAGACGTAGCCCTGGTAGCCGCTGCGCGTGCTGTCCCAGGCGTCGGGCAAGGTCACCGGCATCCAGGCCGCCGCCGCGGGCGGCGGGCCCGCCGGCAGCTCGGCACCCACGGCCAGCGCCTGCCCGTGGGCCAGCTCGATCACGCCCGCACCGCGCGCGTCGCCCGCGCCGAGCGAGGCCTCGAGCGCGCAACCTGTTGCCGCCAGCACCACGCCCAGCACGAGCCCGAGGGCGAGCCAGCGCCGGGTCCACCGGTGTAGCCGGGCGCAGCCCGCGCCGCTCGCGGCCGCGCTCACGACAGTGGCGGCAGGCCCTGAGCGAGCTGCTGCTGGTTGAATTCGTACACCGCCTGGGTGCGCGAGTTCACCGCCAGCTTCTGGTAGATCCGCTTGACGTGCGTGCGCACGGTGTTCGCCGACACGCCGAGCATCTGCGCGCCCTCCTGGTAGCTGAAGCCCTTGGCGATGAAGGTCAGCACCTCGAGCTCGCGCTCGGTCAGCTCGCTGCGCTCGCCCGGAGTCGGCAGCGGTACCGGCGGGCTCGCCGCAGCTGCGGTCTGCAGGCGTTGGCGGCGGATCAGCGTGCGCGCGATCTGCGGGCTCAGCGGCGAGCCGCCGTCGCGCAGGTGCTGCAGCTGGTCGGCCAGCTGCTCGAGGCTCGAATCCTTCAGCAGGTAGCCGCTGGCGCCGGCCTCGATCGCCGCGACCACGTGCGCGTCGTCGCCGAAGATGCTGATCACCAGCACCTCGCAGGCGGCGCCGCGGGCGACCGCGTGCCGGATCACCTCGATACCCGAGCCGTCGGGCAGGCCCAGGTCGGTCAGCACGATCTGCGGCTGCAGCCGGTCGATTGCGCTGCACGCCTCGGCCACGGTGCTGCAGCCGCTGACCTGCGTGCCGGGGGTGGCCGCCAGTGCTGCGCGCAGCCACTGCAGCGTGGCCGCGTCGTCCTCGACGACCAGCAGGCGGTGCACGGCAGCGTCCGGCATCGGGCCAGTCTAGCCAAGCGGATCGCTTGGCGGCGCAGGTGGCCGCCAACTATTGCCGGCCGCGTCACACGTTCATGTGACCGCCGACACCGCCGCGATGCCGGACAGTTGCGCCCGGCCGCGCGGCGCACGGCGCGCGCAGGGCGTGCGTGCGTCGTCGGTGCGTTCGCACCTGCAGCACTTCCAGACCCCAGCAACCTGACCCCGGAGCCCCGAGCATGACCCCGACCCGTCTCGCCACCCCGCCATGGATCCGCCACGCCGTAGCCCTGGCCGCCGTTGCCACGCTCGCCGCCTGCGGCGACGACGGGGTGCCGCAACTGGCGGGCGTCGCCGCCGTCGGCTCACCGATCGTCGGCGGCACCGTCGACGTCAGCTGCGCCGCCGGCCCGGCGCTGAGCACCACCACCGGCGCGGCCGGCGCCTGGCAGATCGCTGCAGCGGACCAGACCCTGCCGTGCGCGGTGCGCGTCAGCGGCGGCACCGTCGACGGCAACCCGAACCCCGGCAGCTACCACGCGCTGGCGCTGGCCTTCGACGGCAACCTGAACCTGACGCCGCTCAGCGACCTGGTGACCGCGCGCGCTGTCGGCGCCGCGCCGCAGGCCTGGTTCGCAGCGCCGGCCTTCGATGCGGTAACCGCTGCCAACGTCGACGCGGCCGTGGACTCGGTGGTCGCGGCGCTCGGCGTGGGCGGCGCGCTCGGCACGATCGACCCGCTGACCACGAGCTTCCAGCCCCAACCGGGCGATCCGCTGGACGACCTGCTCGAAGCGCTGCGCAGCGCACTGGCAGCGCTGGCGATCGACTACCCGACCTTGCTCGCCGCCGCCGCCAGTGGCGACTTCGCTGCGCTCGGCGCGCTGCCCGCGGCGATCACCGCCGCGCTAGGCAGCAGCGCGGGCAATGGCGGCGGCGGCCCTTCCAGCGGCGGCCCTTCCAGCGGCAACTGCGCGAGCGGGGTCGCGATGAGCTACCACCAGTACGCCGCCGGCGGCAGCTACACCGACGGCCAGCGCGTGTGCGTCAGCGCCACCGACACCAGCTTCACCGTCGACGGCAAGACCCTCGGCAACGGCGTGAAGTCCACCAGCGCCACGCCGCCCTTCGCCGTCTGGAAGTATGCCGACGGCGCCTACTCCTGGGAAGTGGTGCTGAAGAGCGGCGCCATATACGAGGTCAACCTGTCGCAGGGCACGAAGTTCCTCGGCCAGCTGGAGCCGCAGTAGCCTGCGGCGCACGCGCCGTCCACCGCAGGCGGAGCGGCTCGCCGCCCCGCCGCGGCGGACACGCGCGTCTAGCCGCTCGCAACCTGCGTCGGTTGCAGCCTGGACAGGCAGTCAGAACGGGATGTCGTCGTCCATGTCGTCGAAGCCGGTGCTCGACCTCGCGGCCGCCTTCGGCTCGGGCGCGGCGCGCGGCGCGCTGCGCGGCTCGGCGCTGCGGCCGCCGCCTTCGTCGGCGCCGCCCATGCCTTCGCGGCCGCCGAGCAGCTGCATCTGGTCGGCCATGATCTCGGTGGTGTAGCGCTCGACGCCTTCCTTGTCGGTCCACTTGCGGGTCTTCAGCCGGCCTTCGACGTAGACCGGCCGGCCCTTCTTCAGGTACTCGCCGGCAATCTCGGCCAGCCGGTCGAAGAAGACCACCCGGTGCCACTCGG
>CAZKCJ010000330.1:0-3167 GCA_964550885.1 uncultured Rubrivivax sp.
GGTGACCTTGTACTTCTCGACCAGGCTCCACCAGATGCCGGCGTCGGGACGGATCGGCAGGCCCTCGTACAGGATCGTCGCCATGCCGTTGAGCAGCGGGCCGTAGACGATGTAGCTGTGGCCGACCACCCAGCCGATGTCGCTGGTCGAGAAGTAGGTCTCGCCCGGCTGGCCGAGGAAGATGTGGCGCATGCTCGCCACCAGCGCGACCGCGTAGCCGCCGGTGTCGCGCTGCACGCCCTTGGGCGTGCCGGTGGTGCCGCTGGTGTACAGCGTGTAGCTCGGGTGGGTGGAGTCGACCCAGGTGCAGGGCACCGCGGTGTGCAGGTGCTTGGCGCGCAGCTCGGCATAGTTCTGGTCGCGCCCGGCCACCGGCGTGAACGCCGCCAGGCCGCGGTCGACCATCAGCACCTGATCGGGCTTGTGCTGCGCGAGCCGGATCGCCTCGTCGAGCAGGCCCTTGTACGGCACCTCCTTGCCGGCGCGGCTGCCGGCGTCGGCGCTGACGATCACCTTCGGCGTCGCGTTGTCGATCCGGCTGGCCAGGCTGACGCTGGCGAAGCCGCCGAAGACCACCGAGTGGATCGCGCCGATGCGCGCGCAGGCGAGCATCGCGAAGCAGGCCTCGGGGATCATCGGCATGTAGATCAGCACCCGGTCGCCCTTGGCGACACCGAGTTCCTGCAGGATCGCGGCCATGCGCTGCACCTCGGCGTGCAGCTCGCGAAAGCTGTAGACGATCTCCTTGTCGACCTCGGTCGACACCCAGACCAGCGCACGCTGGTCGGCACGGTCCTTCAGGTGGCGGTCGACCGCGTTGTGGCACAGGTTGGTCTGGCCACCGACGAACCAGTCGGCGAAGGGCGGGCGCTGGTAGTCGCAGACCCGGTCGAAGGGCCGGTGCCAGTCGATCAGCCGGGCCTGCTCGGCCCAGAAGGCATCGGGTTCGGCGATCGAGCGCCGGTAGTCGTCGGCATAGGTCATGGCAGTCCCTCCAGCTCGGTACACACCGCCGGCGCCGCCGCGCCCGGCCGGGCCTGCGTGATCCTCGATCCGCGACTCCGGCGGCAGCTGCGCGCCACGGCTCCCATTGTCGGAGATCTGCGCTTGCATTGTGCTGACGCAGCGGCCGCAGCCGCACCGCTGCGCCGACCGCATCGACGCTGCGGCCATCGGCGCTCGGGCAAAATCGGGCGATGGGCGAACGAGCGGTTCCAATCACCGGCGCGCAGGGGCTGCAGCCGTTGCCGCGCGCCGCGGTGCCGGCCGACGGCCGGCTGGTCGACCGCCGGCAGCGGCCGCTGCGCGACCTGCGGATCTCGGTCACCGACCGCTGCAACTTCCGCTGCACCTACTGCATGCCCAAGGAGGTCTTCGGCCAGCGCTACCCGTTCCTGCCGCACGCGGCGCTGCTCAGCTTCGAGGAGCTCAGCCGGGTCGCCGCGGTGTTCCTGCGCCTGGGCGTGCACAAGCTGCGGCTGACCGGCGGCGAGCCGCTGATGCGCAAGGACCTGGAGCACCTGGTGGGCATGCTCGCTGCGCTGCGCACGCCCGACGGCAGCGCGCCCGACATCACGCTGACGACCAACGGCTCGATGCTCGAGCGCAAGGCGCAGGCGCTGCGCGGCGCCGGGCTGCAGCGGGTCACGGTCAGCCTGGATGCGCTCGACGACGCGATCTTCAGGCGGATGAACGACGTCGACTTCCCCGTCGCCAAGGTGCTCGACGGGATCGAGGCGGCGCGCGCCGCCGGCCTCGGGCCGATCAAGGTGAACATGGTCGTCAAGCGCGGCACCAACGACCACGAGATCGAGCGCATGGCCGAGCACTTCCGCGGCAGCGGCGTCGTGCTGCGCTTCATCGAGTTCATGGACGTCGGCTCGACCAACGGCTGGCGGATGGACGAGGTGCTGCCGTCCGCGCAGATCCTGCAGCGGCTGCAGCGGCTGCATCCGCTCGAGCCGGTGGCACCGACCGCAGTC
Organism: uncultured Rubrivivax sp.; assembly: GCA_964550885.1. Taxonomy (GTDB): domain Bacteria; phylum Pseudomonadota; class Gammaproteobacteria; order Burkholderiales; family Burkholderiaceae_C; genus Rubrivivax. Next base: position 1,983 of record CAZKCJ010000330.1, read on the forward strand.
GGCGAGACCGCGCGGCGCTGGCGCTGGACCGACGGCGGCGGCGAGATCGGGCTGATCTCCAGCGTGACCCGCCCGTTCTGCGGCGACTGCAACCGCGCGCGGCTGTCGACCGAAGGGCGGCTGTTCCTGTGCCTGTTCGCGACCAGCGGCTTCGACCTGCGCGCGCTGCTGCGTGCCGGGGCCAGCGACGAGGAGCTCGCGCAAACGATCACCGGCATCTGGCAGCAGCGCGAGGATCGCTACTCCGAGCTGCGCCACGCCGGCGCGGCCGCACCCGCCGGCGGCGAGCGTCGCATCGAGATGCACTACATCGGCGGCTGACGATGCGCCCGGGCAGCGACCGCGGCGCCGCGACGGCGCCGCCTGGCAGACCGCGATGAACCCCGAGAGCCTGCAGCAAATCGGCGCGCGGCTGCAGGGCTACGACCCGCGCGCGCTGCCGGTGGCGACCGCGCAGGCCTTCATTGCCGCGCTGGTGCCGGTGGTCGTGCAGACCGAGACGCTGCCGATCCGCGACGCGCTCGGCCGGGTGCTCGCCGCCGACCTGATCTCGCCGATCGACGTGCCGGCGCACGCGAACTCGGCGATGGACGGCTTCGCGCTGCGCGGCAGCGAACTGCTCACCGACCAGCCGACCCGGCTGCGGGTGGTCGGCACCGCGCTGGCCGGTCGCGCCTTCGAGCCCGGCTGGGTGCGCATTCCGCCCGGCGTGGTGCGCAGCGGCGAGCACCACCGCCGCGCCGGCGAGGACCTGGCGCGCGGCAGCCCGGCGCTGCTCGCCGGCCGGCTGCTGCGCCCGTCCGACCTGGGGTTGATCGCGTCGCTCGGCGTGCCGCAGGTCGCGGTGCGGCGGCGGCTGCGGGTGGCCTTCTTCTCCACCGGCGACGAGCTGCGCTCGCTCGGCGAGCCGCTGCCCGCGGGCTGCATCTACGACAGCAACCGCTACACGATCTGGGCGATGCTGCAGCGGCTCGGGGTCGAGCCGATCGACCTGGGCGTGGTGCGCGACCGCCCCGACGAGCTGGCCGCCGCCTTCGGCCACGCGGCCACGGTCGCCGACGCGGTGATCACCTCCGGCGGCGTCAGCGTCGGCGAGGCCGACCACACCAAGCAGGTGATGGCCGAACTCGGCGAGGTGCTGTTCTGGACGATCGCGATGCGCCCGGGCCGGCCGATGGCGATCGG
>CAZKCJ010000331.1:0-3165 GCA_964550885.1 uncultured Rubrivivax sp.
GGCGGCGGCGTGATCAACGCGCGCAGGCCGCCCCAGCCGCTGGCTTCGATGCTCCCGCCGGCCCCGCTGGCCTCGTCGCGTTCGCCGCGCGCGGTCGGCGCGAGCGCGGCGCGCGCCCGCTCGGTCAGCGCCTTGCCCAGCGGCAGCACCAGCCGGCCGAGCGTGCGCGTCTGCTGCAGCGCGTGGGTCAGCGCCGCGCCCAGCAGCGCCGCTGCGCCGGGCGGGTCGGCGGCGCCGGTCGCGCGCGGCGGCGGCAGCGCGCGCGGCACGGGCGTCGGGTCGAGCATCGCCCGGCCCAGCGCGACCCCGGCCTGGCCGTCGACCGCCGCGTGGTGCACCTTGGTGTAGAAGCCGACGCTGCCGTCGGCCAGGCCCTCGATCACGTGGAACTGCCACAGCGGCCGGGCGCGGTCCAGCGGCGTCGCGTGCAGCTGCGCAACCAGCGCTTCGAGCTGGCGGCGGCTGCCCGGCGCCGGCAGCACGACGCGGCGCACGTGCGCGTCGAGGTCGACCGCGTCGGCCTCGACCCAGACCGGGTTGGCCAGGTTCAGCGGCACCGCAGCGAGCCTGCGGGTGAACACCGGCGCCAGGTGCAGTCGCCCCGCCAGGTGCGCCTTGACCGCGGCGTGCCAGTCGCCGCGGTAGCCGGCCGGCAGCCGGCAGCGGTGCAGCGAGCCGACGTGCATCGGCGTGGCCGCGGTCTCGGCGTGCAGGAACAGCGCGTCGAGCGCGCTCAGCGGCAGCGGCGGGCTCAAGGGGCGGCCTTCATCGGGCTGGGGCGGGCGCGCAGCGCGCCGCGGTGTGTGCCTGCCGTGGCGGCCGCAGTGGCGCGGCCGCGCACCATAGCACGCGCTGCCGCGCCCGCACGGCGCCCGGTGCCGGCGCGCCACGTAGGTGCCGCGCGCCAACCGGTGCGGCGCGACGGCAGCCGGTTCGCCCGCCTGCACCCACCCCCCTGAATCGGGGGGTTGGCGGCCATTGCGCCGTGCGCAGCAGCACTGCTAGATTGCCCGGCCCGTGTAACCCTTTGCAACCGGCGCTCGAGGGCGGCGCGCCGACACAGGAGAAGGCTCATGCTCAGGTCGAAGGTTCCTGCAGTGCTCGCCGCGTCCCTCGCGGTGTCGGTGCTGCCCGCGCTGGCCCAGGGGGCGGCCAGGATCAGCAACGAGGTCTGGATCGACTACTACGCAGACACCAGCGCGTCGATTCCGTCGCTGGGCCCGGAGAGCTTCTACCAGTACAGCTGGTACAACTACGCGCGCGAGTCGAACGCGACCACGCCGGGCCAGCTGCAACCGGGGGCACTGGACGTGAGCCAGACCGGCGTCGGCAACGAGCTGCTGGGCATGGGGGTCGTGACCCAGTCGGGCTACGCCGATTCCAGCTTCGGCGCCAACCACGCGCGGCTGATGACCACCGGGTACGTGCCGGTGTCCACCTCGGGCAGCATGCCCTACTGCCTGACCGACGAGTTCGGCGGCAGCTGCATCTCCGAGCCGCTGCAGATGGACTACTACACGAACACCTATGCGTACAGCCACACGAAGACACGCTGGGAAGACGTGTTCGCGCTCGGCGGCAGCGGCGGCAGCATGGTCGCGACCTATGCGCTGACCGGCAGCTTCGCGCCGGAGTACACGAGCGGGGCCGGGTCGATGCGCTTCCTGTGGACCGAGCGCGATCTGAACGGCAACGAGCTGGGCTCGGTCAGGCTGGACTACGACGCGATGTCCGATTCCTGGGAGAAGCGGACCTTCAGCAACGTCAGCGGCGAGACCTTCGAGTCGGGCTTTGGCATGCTGCTGCTGAACGAGTCGATCACGGTGCAGCGCGACTTCGCCGACGGTGATGCGGTGTACGTGGACTCGTACCTGGAGATCTTCGCCGACGAGGCCAATGGCGACCTGGACCTGGCCAACACGGTGACCCTGACGAGCCTGACGCTGCCGGGCGGCACGCGCTTCTTCGCGAGCTCGGGCAACGACTACGGCGGCGTCGTCGACTTCGGTGCCGGCGGCGGCACGATCTGCGACACGCTGGCCTGCGCGATCGGCGGTACGCCACCGATCCCCGAGCCGCAGACCTGGCTGCTGATGCTGGCGGGACTGGCCGCGCTGGGTCGCTTCGCGCGCAAGACGCCGCGCTGAGCCCCGGCTCGGGCCCGCGGCCCGGCGCCCGGCCGGGCCGCGGCTGATGCGCGGCTGATCCACGGCGCGCCGGCTGCCACGCATCGCGCAGCACGCGTTGCACACCACGTGCTGCACAACACGCGCAGCACACCGCGCGCAGCACACCGCGCGCAGCACACCGCGCGCGGCACCTCGCGCGCTGCACATCGCGCGCTGCGCATCGCGCCGCACGTCGACCCCAGCACCGCACCGGCGGCGCGGTGCGGTGAGGTCCACCGCAGTGGGCGACCGGCGGCGTTCGCGGGGCCGTGTGAGGCGCGCGCCACCTTGCAGCCGATGGGGCTGATCCCAGCGCGCGCACGGCTCGCAGGCGCACTGGTTCGCAGCGGCGGCTTCGCGCGTCGCCGCTGCTGCGGGCAGCAGCGCGCAGTCTGTGCGTCGCGGCCCATCGGGCGGCGGCGGGGCGGCTGCGGCCGCGCGTCACAATCGGCAGCGGCAGCGGCGCAGACCGACCCACGATGCATCACCCCTCCTACGGCCCGGAAGGCGCGAAACGCGCGGACGGCGCCGACCGCGCGGACGGCGCGGACGGCGCGGACGGCGCAGACAGCGCCGGCGACCCGGCCGCGCCACAGCGCGCGCCCGGCAGCGACTGCGGCGACGCGCTGCGCCAGCGCTTCCCGGCCGCCTTCGCCGGTGCGCCCCGGCCGCTGAAGCTGCGGATCCAGGCCGACATCCAGGCGCGCGCGCCGGGGGTGTTCACGAAGGCCGCGCTCAGCGCCTGCCTGCGCCGCCACACCGGCCGCCACGGCTACCTGCAGGCGCTGGCGCGCGGCGGCGCGCGCATCGACCTCGACGGCCAGCCGGCCGGCGAGGTCAGCGCCGAGCACGCGCAGGCCGCCGCCGCCGAGCTGGCCCGACGGCAGGCGCAGCAGCGGCAGCGCCGCGACGAGCTCGACGCGCAGCGCCGCGAGCGCGCCGCGCTGCTGCGCGCGTTCGAGGGCAGCCGGCTGTCGCCGGCCAACTTCTGCGCGCT
>CAZKCJ010000332.1:0-3146 GCA_964550885.1 uncultured Rubrivivax sp.
AGCGACGCCAACTTCGAGCGGCTGGCCGCGCGCAGCGACCTGCCGCTGGTGGTCGACTTCTGGGCGCCGTGGTGCGGGCCCTGCCGGCAGATGGCGCCGCAGTTCGCGCAGGCAGCGGCGGCGATGAAGGGCCGCGCGCTGTTCGTCAAGGTCAACAGCGACGACAACCCGAACACCGCCGCGCGCTTCGGCATCCGCAGCATTCCGACGCTGGTCAAGCTCGACCACGGGCGTGAAGTGGCGCGGGTGGCGGGCGCACGCCCGGCCGGCCAGATCATCCAGTTCGCCGGCGGCTGAACGCCCCGGCGCAGCGGCCGCGGCGCGCCGGGCAGCGCGGCCGCGCGCGGCTGCGGCTCAGCGCACGCGGCTGCGGCTCAGCGGCCGAAGTCGCCGGCGAAGACCATGTCCAGCGTCTGCGGCTGCAGGTACTTGCGCAGCGCCGCGTTCACCTGCTCGACGGTCAGCGTGGCCAGCGCGGCGTCGACCTGCGCCGACAGCTCGAAGCTGCGCTTCAGGTACAGGTTCGCGGCCAGCACCGCGGCCAGCGTGTCGTCCTGCGCGCGGCCAAGCCGCCGCAGGCCGAGCAGGCCGCTGCGGCCGGCTTCGAGCTCCGGCGCGCTGAAGCCGTCGCGCAGCGCGCGCGCCAGCTCCTCGCGCAGCGCCGCCTCGACCTTGGCGCGGTTCTGCGGCGCGAAGATCGCGCCCGCCGCCCAGGTGGAGTTGGGCTCGAAGTTGCTCCACGCGATGTAGCTGTACACGCTGTAGGACAGGCCCTCGGCCTCGCGGATGCGCTTCCACAGCCGCGAGCTGCCGCCGCCGCCGAGCAGGTGGTTGGCCATCATCAGCGCCGGGTAGTCGGCGTCGGTGTCGGCGAGCGCGACCCGCAGCCGCGCGCGCAGGTCGGCGTTCTGCTTGTCGGGCGTCAGCAGCGTCAGCGTGCGGCCGCTGCCCGGCACCAGCGGCTGCGGCACGCGGGTGTAGGGCTCGCCGGCGTCCCAGTCGCCGAAGCCGTCGCGCAGCGCCTGCTGCAGCGCTGGCAGGTCGATGTCGCCGACCGCGCCGAACTGCGCGTAGCGCGCGCCGTAGAAGCGCGCGTGGAAGGCGCGCACCTGCTCCAGCGTGAGCGCGTTCAGGTCCTCGAGCTGCTCGTCGAAGCTGCGCGCGTGGCGCGTGTCGCCGCGCGGGTACGGGTTGTCGAGCCGGGCGAGCGCGACCGACGCGACCGCGGCCGGCTCCTTGCGCGCCGCCTCGATCCGGGCCAGCGCCTGGCGCCGGTACTCGGCGAAGGCGTCGGCGGGCAAGGCCGGGTGGCGCAGCAGCTCGGCCACCAGCGCGACCGCGTCGGCCAGGTGCTCGCGCCGCGAAGTCAGCCGGACGCTGACCAGACCCGGCGCCGAATCCACCGCGAGCTGCGTCTTCAGCGCGTCGAGCCGGTCCTGCACCTGCTGGCGCGAGCGCGTGCTGCTGCCCTTGTCGAGCAGCCGCGCCGCGGCCTCGGCCGCGGCCGCCTGGCCGAACAGGCTGTGCTCGTCGCCGAAGCGCAGGTTCAGCACCGCCTGCACCGCGCCGCCGCGGGTGGGTTTGGCGAGCACCGCCGCCTCCAGCCCGCCGTAGCGAAAGCGCTGGGTGTGCGCGTCGATGTTCGCGGGGCTCGCGTCGAACGGCGGCACCGCCGCGGCGGCGGCCTGCGGCTTGAAGGTCGCGAGCTCGCTGGCCAGGTCGGCGCGCCGCGGCGCCGGTGCGCGCTGCGGCTGGTCGGTCGGCAGATACACGCCGAGGGTGCGGTTGGACTGCAGCAGGTAGGCCTGCGCGACCCGCTGCAGCTCGGCCAGCTGCAGCTCGCGCACCCGGTCGCGGCCGAGGAAGAACAGCCGCCAGTCGCCGAGCGCAATCGCCTCGGACAGCGCCATGCCGATGTTCTCCGGGTCGGTGAACACGCGCTCCCAGTCGTTGAGCCACTGGGTGCGCGCGCGCTCGAGCTCGGCGGCGCTGATCGGCTGCTGCGCGATCGACTCGGCGGTGGCCAGCAGCGCGGCGCGCGCGCGCTCGACGTCCTGCCCCGGTGCGAGCTGCACGCCCAGCAGCAGCAGCGCCGGGTCGGCCAGCGCCCACGCGAACGCGTAGCTGCGCGCGGCCAGCCCGGGCTCGACCAGCTGCTTGTGCAGCCGCCCGGCCGGGGTGTCGCCGAGCACCAGCGCCAGCCGCTCGACCGCGGCGAAGTCGGCGGCCGAGCCGGCGGGCACGTGGTACGCGGCCACCAGCTGCGGCGCGCCGCCGCTGCGCCGCAGCGTGACCGCGCGCTCGCCGTCCTGCGCCGGGTCGAGCGTGTACAGCGTGGGCAGCACGCGCGTGGGCTTCGGGATCGCGCCGAAGCTGTCGGCCACCCAGCGCAGCACCTGCGCCGGCTCGAACTTGCCGGAGACGATCAGGGTCGCGTTGTCGGGCTGGTAGTACAGCCGGTAGAAGGCCTGCAGCCGCGGGATGTCGACGTTCTCGACGTCGCTGCGCGCGCCGATCACCGCGCGGCCGTACGGATGCCAGTCGTACATCACCGCCATCGTGCGCTGCATCAGGATGCGGCTCGGGTTGTTCTCGCCGCTCTCCATCTCGTTGCGCACCACCGTCATCTCGGTGTCCAGGTCGGCGCGCGCGATGAAGCTGTTGACCATCGAGTCGGCCAGCCAGCCTAGGTACCACTGCAGGTTGGCGTCGTTGGCCGAGAAGCTGGCGGTGTAGTTGGTGCGGTCGAAGCTGGTGCTGCCGTTGGCCGCGAGGCCGCGCTGGGTGAACTCGGCCCAGACCTGCGGGTGCCGCGGCGAGCCCTTGAACAGCATGTGCTCGAGCAGGTGCGCCATGCCGGTCTCGCCGACGTTCTCGTGGCGCGAGCCGACGCGGTAGGTCAGGTTGACGGTGGTCGTCGGCTTGGAGTCGTCGGCCACCAGCAGCAGCTGCAGGCCGTTGGCCAGCCGGTACTCGTCGATGCCCTCGACCGAGCGCACCGCCTGCACGCCGGCGGGCAGCGCGGGTGCGGCCGCGGCGGCGCCGGCCAGCAGGCTGCAGGTGACGAGCATCAGGCGCTTGAAGAGGACGAGCATGGGGCGGCCGACCGGGTTGAACCAAGGCGCTGCAGTCTAGTCAGCCGCAGT
>CAZKCJ010000333.1:0-3141 GCA_964550885.1 uncultured Rubrivivax sp.
CGGCCGCCGTCGCCGGTGCGGCGGCCGCGCCGCGCGCGACCAGCCGCTGCAGGTTCAGCTGCCCGTCGGCTGCGCGGCGCAGCTGCAGCTGCAGCCCGTCCAGCTCGACCGCATCGAGCTCGAGCCGGCGCTGCAGCACGAACGCATCGGCAATGCGCACGCGCAGGCTGCGCCACTGCGCCAGCGCCGCGTCGCCCGCGGTCTCGCGCAGCTGCAGGTCGCGCAGCTCGAGCTTGCCGGACACGCGCAGCCGCGGGCCGAGCTTCGGATCCTGCTCGAAGGCGATGGCCAGGTCGCTGGACAGCGCCCCGCCGGCGGCGCGCACCGGCAGCGCCGGCGGCAGGTAGGCCCACAGTGCGCCGAGCTTCAGGTTGTCGAACTGCAGCGCGAAGGCGGAGCTGCGCCGCTCGATGAAAGGCTTCGCGCGGCCGCTGGCCTCGAAGCTCGAGCCGTCGAACGCGAAGGCGATCCGCGGCTCGACCACGACCTCGATGCGGTCAGGCAGGTTGGACACGAACGGCAGCTCGATCCGCAGCTGCTTCAGCTCGTGCACCCGCCCGACCAGCCGGTCGTCGAAGTGCAGCGCGCCGTCGCGCAGCCGCAGGTTGAACAGCGCAAAGTGCATCGGCTCGGCCGGTTGCGGCGGCGTCGGCCGCTGCGCGAGGCGCTGGCGCACGTCGTCGAAGTCGAAGCTGCCGTCGGCCAGCCGCGTCACCCGCAGCTGCGGCGCGTCGATGTCCAGCGCCTGCACCACCGGCGCCAGCCGCCACAGCGAGCGCGCGTGCAGGTCGACCATGATCCGCGCGATCTGCAGCTGCGGCGCCGCAGCGGCCGCACCCGGCGCCGCGCCGATCGCCAAGTCGGTGATCGTCAGCCGCAGCGCCCACGGCTCGAAGCGCAGGTCGCCGATCGACACCGTGCGGCCGAGTTCGGCCGAACCGCGCCGCTCGAGCTGCGCCTGCAGCAGCGGCGGCAGCGCGAGCCAGGCCAACAGCACCAGCCCGATGCCTGCGGCCAGCAGCCCGAGCAGCCAGCGCTGCCAGCGCGGCCACCGGCGGCGTGGAGCTTCATTCGGGGTCGCTGCCGCGGGGTCCGCCTGCATGGTGCACACGTTGCGGGCCTGTCGGCGGCTGCGCGTCGGTCGACGCCAACACCCCTGCACCCGGCCGGCACAATCGTAGCAGTGCGCCCTGGGCGCGGTTCGAACCAGGGGCAGCGCCGCTGCCCCCCGAAGCCGGATGCCGGACTGGCTGCTCTCCCTGGACCTGGCGGCAGCCAAGCCGCTGCTGACCGCGCTGGTGCTGCCGCCGGTGCCGTGGCTCGCGCTGATCCTGGCCGGCGCCTGGGTGCTGCGGCGGCGCCCGGCCAGCGGCTGGAGCTGCGTGCTGATCGGCGTCGCCGGCCTGTGGCTGAGCTGCACCACCGCGGTCGGCGAGGCGCTGCTGCGCCCGCTGGTCGCGCAGCACCCGGCGCTGACCGCGCAGCAGGTGCAGGCGCTGCGCGGCAGCGGCCCCGGCGCGATCGTCGTCCTCGGCGGCGGCCGCGACGCCTACGCGCCCGAGTACGACGCGGCCGACCTGACGCCGCTGGCGGCCGCGCGGCTGCGCTACGGGCTGTGGCTGGCGGCGCAGACCGGCTGGCCGGTCGCCTTCAGTGGCGGCGTCGGCCACGCGAGCCGCGACGGTGCCCCGGAAGCACGGATCGCGGCCGAGGTCGCGCAGCGCGACTTCGGCCGCAAGCTGCGCTGGGTCGAGGCCGAATCGCGCGACACGCGCGAGAACGCCGAACGCAGCGTCGCGCTGCTGCACGCGGCCGGGGTGCGGCAGCTGGTGATCGTCACCCACGGCTGGCACATGCCGCGCAGCCTGCGCGCGTTCCGCGCGGCGGCACAGCGGCAGCAGGTGTCGATCAGCCTGGTGCCCGCGCCGATGGGCCTGGCCGCGGACGACCTGCGCGGCGCGCTGCGCTGGCTGCCGAGTTGGCTCGGCTTGCGGCTGGCGATGACCGCGCTGCGCGAGCAGCTCGGCTGGTTGGTCGGCGCGTAGCGCGCCGCGCGGCGAACGGCGATCGGCGCGCGCGACGCAGCGGCCGTGTCGGCGGCGCATGGTCCAGGGCCGCGGCGGACCGCCGCGGCCGCCAGAAAGGTGAAGCCCCCGGCAGCCTTGCGACTGCCGGGGGCTGGCGGATCGACCGCCGGTGGGGCTCCGGAGGATCTGTGTCCGGGGCCCCTGCAGCGCAGGGACTGCGCCAACAGGATTGCCTGCGAGCAGGCAGCTGCAATCTAAGCAAATCGCCGGCCGGTGGCAAGGCGTTCGGCGCGCGCTCGAACACGCGGCAGCGATCGGCCGGGGCCGCCCCGGCGGCGCGGCTCAGCGCGCGGTCAGCCGCTGCACCAGCGCCTCGACGCGGGCGCGCACCGCCGCGTCCATCGCGATCGGACGGCCCCATTCACGGGTGGTCTCGCCGGGCCACTTGTTGGTCGCATCGAAGCCAAGCTTGCCGCCCAGGCCGCTGGTGGGCGACGCGAAGTCCAGGTAGTCGATCGGCGTGTGCTCGACCAGCACCGAGTCGCGCACCGGGTCCATCCGGGTGCTGATCGCCCAGACCACCGCCTTCCAGTCGCGCACGTCGACGTCGTCGTCGGTGACGATCACGAACTTGGTGTACATGAACTGCCGCAGGTAGCTCCAGATGCCGAACATCACCCGCTTCGCGTGGCCGGCGTAGGCCTTGCGGATCGACACCACCGCGACGCGGTAGCTGCAACCCTCGGGCGGCAGGTAGAAGTCGGCGATCTCCGGGAACTGCTGCTGCAGGATCGGCACGAACACCTCGTTCAGCGCGACGCCGAGCACTGCCGGCTCGTCGGGCGGGCGGCCGGTGTGGGTGGTGTGGTAGATCGGCGCCTGCCGGTGGGTCAGCCGCTGGATCTCGAACACCGGGAACCAGTCCTGCTCGTTGTAGTAGCCGGTGTGGTCGCCGAACGGCCCTTCGAGCGCGTACAGGTAGCCGCCCTGCTCGCGCAGCGGCACGCCGGTCTCGCTGCGGCCGCTGTAGCCAGGTGCGGCGGTCGGCACCCGGCCCTCGAACACGAACTCGGCGCTGGCCGGCACCTGCAGCGGCCACCCGTCCTCGCCGACC
>CAZKCJ010000334.1:0-777 GCA_964550885.1 uncultured Rubrivivax sp.
CTGCAACTCGCGCGTGGCCTGCGCGAGCGGCGCAACGCCGCCGGCCGCGCCGGGCTGGTGCAGGGCCTGCTGCAGGAATACGCGCTGTCGTCGCAGGAAGGCGTGGCGCTGATGTGCCTGGCCGAGGCGCTGCTGCGCATCCCCGACGCGGCAACGCGCGACGCGCTGATCCGCGACAAGGTCGCGCATGGCGACTGGCGCGCGCACCTGGGCGCGGGCGGATCGCTGTTCGCCAACGCCGCCGCCTGGGGGCTGCTGCTGACTGGCAAGCTGGTCGCGACCCATAGCGCCGAGGGCTTGGGCGCGGCGCTGCGGCGCGCGCTCGGCCGCGGCGGCGAGCCGCTGATCCGCCGGGGCGTGGACCTGACGATGCGGCTGATCGGCGAGCAGTTCGTGCTCGGCGAGACGATCGGCCAGGCGCTGGCCACCGCCGCGAAGCGCGAGGCGCAGGGCTTTCGCCACTCGTACGACATGCTCGGCGAGGCCGCGCTGACCGACGCCGACGCGCGCGCCTACCTCGCCGCGTACGAACAGGCGATCGACGCGATCGGCGCGGCGTCCGCCGGCCGCGGCATCTACGCCGGGCCGGGGATCTCGATCAAGCTGTCGGCGCTGCACCCGCGCTACGTGCGCGCGCAGCTCGAGCGCGTGCACGCCGAGCTGTACCCGCGGCTGCTGGGGCTGGCGCTGCGCGCACGCGCGCACGACATCGGGCTGAACCTGGACGCCGAGGAGGCCGACCGCCTGGAGCTGTCGCTGGATCTGCTCGAGCGCCTG
>CAZKCJ010000334.1:787-3138 GCA_964550885.1 uncultured Rubrivivax sp.
GCGCTGGCCGGCTGGCACGGCATCGGCTTCGTGGTCCAGGCCTACCAGAAGCGCTGCCCGGCGGTGGTCGACTGGCTGGTCCAGCTGGCGCGGCGCAGCGGCCACCGGCTGATGCTGCGGCTGGTCAAGGGCGCGTACTGGGACAGCGAGATCAAGCGCGCGCAGGTCGACGGCCTTGCCGGCTACCCGGTGTACACGCGCCGGGCCTACACCGACCTCGCGTACCTGGCCTGCGCGAAGCGGCTGCTGGCCGCGCCGGACGCGGTGTACCCGCAGTTCGCGACCCACAACGCGCACACGCTGGCCGCGGTGCACGCGCTGGCCGGACCCGATGCGCCCGCGCAGCGCTACGAGTTCCAGTGCCTGCACGGCATGGGCGAGCCGCTGTACGAACTGGTGGTGGCGCCACCCGCCGCCGGGCTGCGGTCCGCGGCGGGCGAGGGCGGCGTTGGGCACGAAGTCGGCGGCCTTGGCCGCCCGTGCCGGATCTACGCGCCGGTGGGCACGCACGCGACGCTGCTCGCCTACCTGGTGCGGCGGCTGCTCGAAAACGGCGCGAACACCTCGTTCGTGCATCGCCTGGCCGACCCGTCGCTGCCGCTGGAGCAGCTGGTCGAGGATCCGGCGCGCAGCGTGCAGGCGCTGGCCGCGCGCGAGGGCAGCGTCGGCGCGCCGCACCCGGCGATCGCGCTGCCGGCGGCGCTTTACGGCGCGGCGCGGCGCAACTCGCCCGGCCTGGACCTGGCCGACGAGGCGACGCTGGCGACGATCGCCGCGGCGATCGAAGCGAGCCACGCGCAGCCGGCGCTGGCCGAGCCGCTGCTCGCGGTGCCTGCGCGGCCCGAAGCGGCGCAGCCGGTGCGCAACCCGGCCGATCGCGCCGATGTTGTCGGCAGCGTGCGGGCGGCGTCGGCCGCGGACGTGCAGGCGGCGCTGGCCGCCGCGCACGCGGCGGCCGCGGCCTGGGCAGCGGTGCCGGCGCCGCAGCGCGCGGCGCAACTCGAAGCCGCCGCCGAGCAGCTGGCCGCCGACGTGCTGGCGCTGATCGCGCTGCTGGTGCGCGAGGCCGGCAAGACCGTCGCCGCCGCCGCGGCCGAGGTGCGCGAGGCGATCGACTACCTGCGCTACGACGCGCTGCAGCTGCGCCAGGGCTTCGCCGAAGGCGCGCCGCTGCCGGGCGGCGACCCGCCGTCCACCGCGGCGGCGCCGGCACTGCCGCCGCCGTCAGCGCTGTCGCCGCTGCAGCCGCTGGGGCCGGTGGCGTGCATCAGCCCGTGGAACTTCCCGCTGGCGATCTTCACCGGCCAGATCGCCGCGGCGCTGGCCGCCGGCAACCCGGTGCTCGCCAAGCCGGCCGAGCAGACGCCGCTGGTCGCCGCCGCCGCGGTGCGCGCGCTGCATTGCAGCTGCTGCCCGGCCGCGGCGAGACGGTGGGCGCGGCGCTGGTCGCCGACGCACGCGTGCAGGGCGTGGTCTTCACTGGCTCGACCGAGGTCGCGCGCGAGTTGCAGCGCCGGCTCGCGCAGCGGCTGGGCGACGACGGCCGGCCGGTGCCGCTGATCGCCGAGACCGGCGGCCAGAACGCGATGATCGTCGACTCGTCGGCGCTGGCCGAGCAGGTGGTGGCCGATGCGCTGGCCTCGGCCTTCGACTCGGCCGGCCAGCGCTGCTCGGCGCTGCGCGTGCTGTGCGTGCAGCGCGAGGTGGCCGAGCCCTGCCTGCGGCTGCTGCAGGGCGCGCTGCAGCAGCTGCGCGTCGGCGACCCGCGCGCGCTGGCCACCGACGTCGGGCCGGTGATCGACGACGACGCGCGCGCGGCGGTCGAGCTGCACCTGCAGCGGCTGGCGGCGCGCGGCCGGCGGATCCTGCGGCCGGCCGCGGCCGACGCGGCGCTGCTCGCGCGCGGCAGCTTCGTGCTGCCGGCGATCGTCGAGATCGAGTCGCTGGCCGAGCTGCGGCGCGAGGTCTTCGGCCCGGTGCTGCACCTGCTGCGCTACGACCGCGACGCGCTGGACGCGCTGGTTGCCCAGATCAACGCCACCGGCTACGCGCTGACGCTGGGCGTGCACACGCGCATCGACGAGACCGTCGCGCGCGTTGCCGGCGCTGCGCGCGCCGGCAACGTCTACGTCAACCGCAACATGATCGGCGCGGTCGTTGGCGTGCAGCCCTTCGGCGGCGAGGGCCTGTCGGGCAGCGGGCCGAAGGCCGGCGGGCCGCTGTACCTGCTGCGGCTGGCGCGCCGCGTGCCTGCCGCCGCGGTGGCGGCGGCGCTGCAGGCCGCTGGCCCGGTGGCCGAGGCGCTGCCGGGGCTGGTGACGACGCCGGATCCGGCGGCCGCGGCGGCGCTG